>JAIXSW010000131.1 GCA_027484495.1 Gammaproteobacteria bacterium | reverse complement strand
TGCTGTGAATGATGTGGCTGTCCGCGCTATGGCGTCAGCATCGATAGCGGACAGAAAAAGTGTCCGCGGACAGTCTGAAAATAAAATAACTAAAAGTAAGATGTTGAAAATAAACGATTAAATATCTGGCACGCCAACTGCAATACTTCTTGTCATCAACAGCACAACACGCAGTTTTCGCTGCAGATGGCCAAAGGATAAGACGATTTATGATCAAAGGTACAGAGCAACAGGACGTCCGGATTGAAAAAGCGCACAAAACGCCGGTACTGAAACTGGTCGTGGCATTTGGCGTGATCAGCACCTTGTTGTGGGGCAGTTATCAGCTGATGTTTTCTACCGGTGCCAATGCGGCGATGGTATTGGCGCGCAGCGATGTGCAGCTGGCAACAGTCAGCCGGGGCGATTTTGTCCGTGATCTGGCGGTACAGGGCAAAGTGGTGGCGGCCAATGCGCCAACGCTGGTCAGTCAGCAGGATGGGCTGGTGCGTTTTATCAAACAACCGGGCGAAGCCGTCACCATTGGCGATTTGCTGGCAGTGGTGGAAAGCCCCAGTTTAGAAAACGAAGTCAAACAACAGCAGGCGCTGTGGTTATCGATGCAGTCAGAACATGAACGCGCCAAGCTGCTGGCCCGCGAACAACAACTGGATATGCAACAAATCGAAAGCAGTGCCCGGGTTAATCTGCAAGCCGCCAAACGTGAACTGGCGCGGGCCGAACAGTCGATGCAGCTCGGTGTCATGCGTCAGATTGATTTGGATATCGCCCGTGACAAGCTGGCGCAGACCGAACTGGAATACAACCACGCCAAGGCCAAAGTCGCGCTGGCGGCTGACAAACTCAGTTTTGAACAGAAATCCGGTGAACAAGGGCTGGCACGTCAGGCCTTAGTCGTGGCCGAGCTGGAACGTAAATTAGCCGCGTTACAAATCAAAGCGCCGGTCACCGGACAGGTCGGTAACTGGCTGGCCACGCAACAAACCCAGGTGTTAACCGGTCAGGGCCTGCTGACCGTGATTGACCTCAGCCAATATGAAGCAGAGCTCAGTGTGCCGGAGAACTATGCGGCGGAACTGTCACCGGGCCTGCCGGTTGAAGTGACGCTGAACGGCCAGAAACTCAGTGGCCAGCTGTCGCATGTGGCGGCTGAGGTCAAAGACAGCAATGTCACAGCCCGGGTCCGGTTTGCTGATCAGGATGCCAAAGCACTGCGGCAAAACCAGCGTGTCTCAGGCCGGATTGTATTTGACGAACGCAAAGATGTGCTGCGGGTGGCGCGTGGTGAATTTGTCGCCAGCGGCGGCGGCCGCATTGGTTACCGGCTGGAACAGGATGTTGCGGTGCGCACGCCGATTGAGATGGGCGCGTTATCTGTGCAGTGGGTCGAGATTTTAGCGGGGGCAAAAGAAGGTGACCAGCTGGTGATCTCAAACCTCAGTGAATTTAAAGATGCCGAGCGGGTCCGGCTGAATTAATCCAGAAAAGGAAAATATCAATGATTCAAATTAATAACTTAAGTAAGTCGTTCCGGACTGAGCTGATTGAAACTCAGGCGCTGAAAAACATTCAGCTGCATGTGACTGAAGGTGAGTTTGTTGCATTAACCGGCCCATCCGGCTCAGGCAAATCAACGTTGCTGAATGTGCTCGGCACGCTGGAAAGCTTTGATGGTGGTGATTATCTGCTGGACGGGCAGTCGGTCAAAGGCCTGTCGGATAAGGCGTTGTCCGCGTTACGTAATGAGAAAATTGGCTTTATTTTTCAGGGCTTTAACCTGATTAAAGATTACAGCTTGTTCGACAATATTGAATTGCCGCTGCGCTACCGGGGCTTTGCTGCCGCCGAACGCAAACGCCGGGTCGAGCATGCGCTGGAGCAGGTCGGACTCGCGGCGCGGCGTGATTATCATCCGAGCCAGTTATCCGGCGGTCAGCAGCAACGGGTCGCGATCGCCCGCGCTATTGCCGGTCAGCCGCGCATCCTGCTCGCGGATGAGCCGACCGGTAACCTGGACTCGCTGATGGCGCGTCAGGTCATGGAATTGCTGGAACAAATTAACCGCGACGGTTGCACCATTCTGATGGTGACGCATGATCCGGATCAGGCCCGCCGCGCTGGCCGGCAGGTGCAGATTGTCGACGGTCAGCTCAGCGATGCCGCGATGTACGACCCATTGCAGCACGCGTCCCCAGTTGCTGTGGCTTAAGGAGTGGGTGATGGAACAGTTTCTGTATTACCTCAAAGTCAGCCTGAAAAGCATTCGCCGCGCGCCTTTGCCGTATAGCCTGACCATCCTGATTTTAAGCCTTGGGCTTGGCGTGTTTTTCGCCAATGCGACTTTTTACTACCGGCTGAATCTGGACCCTTTGCCGCATAAAAGCGACAAGCTATTTTTCCCATTTATGAACCTTGTGCCTTATGATTGCCAGAACTGTGAACCACCAAATGTGCTGAGTTACAGCAATGTGCAGAAGCTTGGCGCCACAGATATTCCGTCCGCTAAAGCGGCGATGTATAGCGCCGATGGTTATTTGCGTTTAACACCGCAACAGCCGCCCATGCCGGTCAAAATCCGCCTGACGCAACCGGATTTCTTCCGGATGTTTGAAGTACCGTTTTTGCATGGTTCGGTCTGGCCGGATGCCAGCGCCAGAGCCGAAGTGATTTTAAGCCGGCAGACGGCCGAGAAATTGTTTGGTGACACCAATGTGGTCGGTCGCAGCCTGACGCTGGATGACTTTGAATACACAGTCTCGGCGGTGCTGGCGGACTGGGCCATGTTGCCGCGTCTGTTTGATGCCAATAATAACAATCACTTATCCGAAGTTGAGGATATCTATCTGCCGCTGGAAACCGGCTACGACCGCAATTATCTGTCGAATTCGCAGTCATCCAGTTTTCAGGACGCCGACTACCGGAAGCTCGCTACCGATGGGCGCACCAAAGCCATCCATCAGCTGCAGTTTTGGGTCCAGCTTGACACTGTCGAACAACAGCAAGCCTATCGCCAGTTTATGGCCAATCTGACCGCTGATGAGAAAAAAGCCGGCCGTCATCCCAGTGCCATTAACAATAAACTGGTCGGAATGCGCGATATCGTCGTGCATTTCAATAAAGACGGCGGCGATATCAAAGCCTTTGCACTGGTGACCCTGTTGTTTTTGCTGGTGTGCCTGTTTAATGCCAGTCATTTGTCTTTGAACCGGTATTTATCCAACCAATATGAAATCAGTTTACGCCGCGCTTTAGGTGCCAGCCGCTGGCACATTCAGCAGCAGGCGCTGGCCGACGTGTTGTTGATGGCAAGCATTACCTCTGTGGCAGCTTTGTTGATTGGTTACAGTGGCATCAGCCTGATGAATGAACTGCTGCCGGCGAACCGGTTGTTTTCCAGTTGGGATTGGACGCTGTTGTTGAGCTTGCTGGCCGTGACCTTGGGTTGCAGCTATCTGGTCACCTTGTATCCATCCCTGCGCGCTTCGTTTGGCGCGCTGAATCAGCAACTGAAGGAATAAGTCATGATTTCGCTGCATTTAATTTTTAAATCGATGTTACGCCGCAAAGTCGTCACCAGCCTGTTGCTGGTGCAACTGGCACTGACGCTGGCGTTGTTATCCAACAGTAGTTTGCTCGCGCTGCAGACCTGGAACCAGCTGAGCCAGCCCACCGGGCTGGATTTAGATAACATTTTGTATGTGTCGCTCAAACCTACCAGCAAAAACCTGCAGGAATATCCGGCCTTTGCTGATTTGTTGGAACGCCAGCTGGCGGCGGTGCGGCAAATGCCGGGCGTCGCCGCCGTTTCGTTTACCAACCAGTCGCCATTGATGGAAGGTGGCTCGAATAGCAACGTCAATGACGAAAATAACCGCGAAAACAATACGCAAAATGTGCCGCAATATACGGTATCGCCGGACTTCTTAAAGGTGTTGCAGCTCGATGTTTTGGAAGGCGAGATCCCACAAACCATTCAGGCCTGGGATGGCGAAAGCACAGTGCCGGTAGTGTTGACCAAAAGTCTGGCTGAGCGGGTATTTCCCGGAAAATCAGCCATTGGCCAACTGACCAACGGTGGTCCTGTTGCGGCGGTCATTGAAGACTTTTATGGCCAGCGTAGTGCTGAGCGGGTGATGTATAACCGCATTCAAATCGCGCAAATTTATGGTGTCGCCTGGGGCTACGGCATTATTTTGCGGGTTGAACCTGGCCAAGCGAAACATATCCGCAGCCAAATTCCGGATGTGCTGAAAACTGCGGATGCGAATATCGAGATCTTCTCTGTACGGACTATGGATGACCAGTTGCACCGGATGTTCCGCAATGAGTTCGGTCTGGCGACGCTGCTGGCTGTGTTAAGTGGCCTGATGTTGTTGGTATCGATGATATCCAGCTACAGCAACGCGCACTTCAACGCCCTGAAACGCCAGCAGGAAATTGGCATCAAACGGGCGCTCGGTGCCAGCAAACACAGCATTTTGCTGGAAATGCTGACGGAAAACTGGTGTACCACAGTCGCAGGTGCTGGCATCGGGATCGTGGCGGCCTGGCTGCTGAATCAGGCATTGGCGCTGGTGATTAGCATTCCGGCGTTACCGGTCTGGTTACCGTTGACGGCGCTGTTGATGTTAATGCTGTGTGTCACACTGGCCACATGGTATCCTGCCAGAATTGCAACGCAAGTTTCTCCGGCAACTGCAACTAAGACTTTGTAAGTTATGGCAAAAATACTGGTTATTGATGACAACGAAGCGGTGCTGACCGCCTTGCTGACGCTGTTTCAGCTGGAAGGGCATCAGGTCTGGACCGCGACTGAGCCCAGCGCCGCACTGGCTCTACTGGCGCAACAACCGTTTGATCTGGTGCTGCAGGATATGAATTTTGCCAAAGGTGAAATGACCGGGCAGCAAGGCAAAACGCTGTTTTATTTACTGCGTGCGCAATATCCGCAGATCCCGGTGGTATTGATGACGGCCTGGACTGCACTGGACATGGTGGTGGAGCTGGTCAAAGCCGGCGCCTGTGATTACATCGCCAAACCCTGGGATGACCAGCGTCTGCTGATGACAGTGCAAAATGCGCTGAAACTGAAGAAATTGCAGGATCAGCAGCGCGACAGCGAACGCAAACAGCAAGAACGGTTGCAGGCATTTGTCGGCAAGGATCTGTGTGGCCTGGTGTTTGCCAGCACCGCGATGGAGCGGCTGCTGCAGATGACGCTGCAGCTCGCGCCCTCGCAGGCGGCGGTGCTGATCACCGGTGAAAACGGCAGTGGCAAAGAAGGTATCGCGCAGATTTTACATGCCAATTCACCGCGTGCCGGCAAAGCACTGATTAAAGTCAATATGGGCGCGCTGCCGGCCGATTTGATGGAAGCCGAGTTGTTTGGCGCTGAAGCCGGCGCTTATACCGGCCTGACCAAAGCCCGTATCGGCCGGTTTGAGGCGGCGGACGGCGGCACCTTATTTCTCGATGAAATTGGTAATCTGTCGTTAAGCGGACAGATGAAGTTGCTGCGGGTACTGCAGACCGGAGAATTCGAGCGGCTCGGGTCCAGCGTGACCCGGCGGGTCGATGTGCGGCTATTGTCGGCAACCAATGCCGATTTAACCAAAGCCATTGCGCTTGGCCAGTTCCGCCAGGACTTGTATTACCGCATTAACGTGGTGCAATTGCATGTGCCGGCGTTAAAAGAGCGGCAGGACGATATTCTGCCACTGGCGCGGTTTTTCTTAGCCGGCGAAAAGGCCCTGAGCCGGGATGCTGAAACGACGTTGTTGCAGTACCCCTGGCCCGGCAATGTGCGTGAACTGCAGAATGTGTGTCAGCGTGCGTTATTGTTAAGTCACGGTGTGCAAATCAGTCCGGCCGATTTGGGGCTGGAGGCTGATAAAAGAAAAAAAAATCGCGCGCTGGATGATATCGCTAGGCAGGATATCGAACGCGCACTGCACGTGCATCAGGGCGTTGTATCGCGCGCGGCGAAAGCGCTTGGCATCACCCGGCAAGCCCTATACCGGCGAATGGAGTTTTATGGGATCGATGCGCCTTAAACTAAGCCGGCGTTGGCTGGTCGCGCTGATCACGCTATTGCTGGCAGGTTTTGCCATGTTGTTGTGGCAACTGACACCGCCGTCTTATGCACTGTGGGGCGGCTATGCTGGATTGACGCTGGCGCTGATGCTGCTGATCTGGCGTTATTTGCAGCAGCTGGATCAGGAAGTGCTGGCGCTGAATCTGCAGGCTGACAGTCTGCGCGACCAGAGTTTTAATCTGGCGGCCAATAGTGAGATCCTGGGGGAACTTAAACCATTGGCCAGCGCGCTGAACGACATGTCCGCCGAGCTGATGCGGCAGCGCGCCACCTTGTATCAACGTGAGTTATTGCTCGACACCGTGTTACAGACCAGTCCCAGCGCCTTGATCCTGACCGACGAGGACGGACGTGTGCTGCTAAGTAACCCGGCGGCACGGCATCTGCTGTGCCAGGGCCGTAAGTTTGACGGCAGTCTGCTCAGCAAGGTGCTCGCGGACTGGCCGGAATTACTGCAGGCCTGTCAGCGTGCGCAACAAGGCCTGATCCATTTAGGTGATGCGCAAAGTGTCTGGCATTTATCGGTCAGTCCGTTTCGATTGAATCAACGTCAGCACTGGTTGTATCAACTGAAGCCAATGACCCGGGAATTTAAACAGGAAGAAGTTAAAGCCTGGAAAAAGCTCATCCGGGTGATTGGGCATGAACTGAATAACAGTCTGGCCCCGATGTCATCGCTGGCGTTTTCCGGCGCCCGCCTGCTGAGTCAGTCCAGTGTTAAAGATGAGCCAGATAACCAGCAGCTGGTGCAGATCTTTGCCCATATCGGCGAGCGTTGTCAGCAGTTAAACGGTTTTTTACAGGGTTATCTGAATTTTGCAAAACTACCGCCGCCAGTACCATCATTAGTTAATTTTCCAAAACTTATCAATACATTACAAAATCAGTATGAATTTGAGTTGCTGGGCGACTTACCCCGGCATGATTGGTATCTGGACGGCGCGCAGCTCACTCAGTTGTTACTCAATCTGCTGAAAAATGCCCAGGAAGCCGGTGCCAGTGGCTGCGGCACCACACTGAAACTACAGGAATTCCCGCAGCAGTTGGTGCTGGAATTACAGGATGACGGTGGCGGTGTCAGCGCAGAAGTCCTGCAGCACGCTTTGGTACCGTTTTACACCACTAAAGTACAGGGCTCGGGCGTTGGCCTGACCTTGTGCAGCGACATTATGGAATCACATGGCGGCAGTTTGCAGCTGTTCAATCAGCCACCGGGTTTATTGGTCCGGCTGATCTTTCCACGGATCAGTGACTCGGGACTGACGCGACCATAACAGTGGCACTTTGCAAACGCCAAGGTAGCCAGTACACTGCCATTCCTCTATATCTAGCCGTCAAGACATCCAGGGGTTCTCATGCAGGTTCAGACATCTGTCGTTGATTTAGCCACTCCAACCGGCACTATGCGGGTAGCCGTTTATCAGCCAAAACAGCGCCAACCCGCGCCGGCCGTGTTGTTGTATTCAGAAATTTTCCAAATTACGGCGCCAATAACACGGATGGCGACGCTACTTGCTGGACAAGGTCTGTTGGTATTAGTGCCCGAAGTGTTCCATGAACTGAACCCGCCAGGCACAGTGCTGGCGTACGATGATGCCGGCAAAGACAAAGGCAATCAGGACAAATGGACCAAGCCATTAGGTCAGTACGACAGTGACAATCAGGCGCTGATCGCATATTTGCAGACGCTGACACACTGGGATGGCCGGGTCGGCGCGATGGGCGTCTGTATTGGTGGTCATCTGGCGCTGCGGGCCGCTTTGCAGCCGCAAGTGCGGGCTGCGCTTTGTTTGTATCCGACTGATTTACATAGTGACACGCTGCCTGCCGGCAATGCTGGCCAGACGTTAGCGCGGGTTGGCGAAAGCAATGCACAGTTGGTGTTTGTCTTTGGCCGGCAGGATCCGCATGTGCCGGAAGCGGGCCGGCGCCTAATTCAACAGCAGCTGCAGCAATCCGGTGTCAGTTTCGACTGGCATGAAGTCAATGCCGAACATGCCTTTATGCGCGATGAAGGTGAACGCTATGACCCGGCTTTAGCACTGTGGGTGTACCAGCGCGCCCGTGAGCTTTTTTTGCAGATGTAAGAAAAATTGCTTTGCAATTTTCGGGATGTTTGTTATTTATTTGTGCAGACTCAATATCTAAGTACCTCATAAATATCAATACCTCGCAAAAGGATT
>JAIXSW010000056.1 GCA_027484495.1 Gammaproteobacteria bacterium | reverse complement strand
GGGTGATGGGGCATTTGCTGCAGATGTTCGCGCCGGCGGGGCTGCTCCAGACCGACGATCAGGATCCGATCCGCGCCTAAATGGATCGGCGCACTGAGCGGTGCCAGTTGATTGACAGAGCCATCACCAAAATACTGCTGGTTGATGCGCACAGACGGCATCACCAGCGGGATGGCTGCTGAGGCCATCAAATGGTGAATGCCCAGCAATGTGCGTTGACCACAACGGCGGGAACGCTGCCATTCGCTGGCATTGCGGCTTTGAAAAAAGGTAATCGAATCACCACTGTTGTAGCAACTTGCGGTGACTGACACGCTGTCTAGATAACCGCCCATAATATTGCGGTCCAGCCGTTTTAAATCCAGCATGTTGTTCAGCAGGATTTTCAGTGGTTTGTTATCCAGCATCGACACCGGTTTATGATTGGCATAATCGGCCTGAAAAGCGCTTAAGAAACCACGTATCAGATGCCAGGTGGCGCGGATATAATCGGAATAATACACCTGACCGGTATGAAAATTTTTCCACACCCATTCCAGCTTTTTGACGCCGAGCTGAAAGCAACTGGCATAACAGGCGATGGCGGTGCCATTGATCGCGCCGGCGGAAGTGCCGCAGATGATTTGAAATGGGATTTTGCTGTTGCGCGGATATTGCTGTGCGATCGCTTTGAGCACGCCGACCTGATAAGCCGCGCGCGCGCCACCGCCAGTCAGTAAAATGGCGGTTTTTTGTGAATTTGTTTTATCTGTCATAGAGATAACAACATACGTCTGAATAGGCTAACTATTAACTATTGCATGGTTTTAAGCAATGCCATCGCCGGCCGGGTCATGCCAATAACAAGATAATATGGAAACTTTTCAATTACTTTAATAACTAAAACGACATGGTCTGCGTTAAAGTAATCTGAATAGGTTCACAAGGAGTCGAAGCGTTTATGTCGAATCAACCAAAATCCCGTTCTATATCCTGGATTGCCCCGGTGTTGGTACTGGTGCTGATCGCAGGTGCCGCCTGGTATTTATTAAAGCCCGCCCCGCAACCTGTGGTGACCGCTCCGGTTGCAGTGCCGCCGGCGCCTGTAGTTCCTGCGCCTGCCACGCCTGAACCTGCGGATAAACTGACGCCGGTGCCGACAGGTGAAGACGGCCTGGCTGCTCAGGCTGACGACGCCGGCACTGATCTTGGCAGCGAAACTGAAGTCGCGGCCGCACCGGCGTTGCCGCCGCTGGACCAATCAGATGCTGTGGTCAAAGAGGCGTTTTTTGGCCTGAAATGGCAACCTGGCCTGGCATCGTTGTTTTTAAACGAAGAAATGATTCGGCGTTTTGTTGTACAGGTCGACAATATTGCCCAAGGGCGATTGATTGCCGAACAGGCTTTGTTCAAAGGTCTCAGCAAAGACTTCGCCGCCAAGGCCAAAGGCCAGGGCTATACGCTGGATAAGAGTAACTATGCGCGTTACCAGCCTTATCTGGATTTGCTGGAAAGTGTGCCACCGGAGCAGGTTGGTGCTCTGTACAAGCAGTTTTATCCGTTACTGCAGGCAGCATATCTTGAACTGGGTTACCCGGATCAGCAATTTGACGACCGTTTACAGCAGGCGATTAAAGTTTTACTCAACGCACCAGAGGTCAGCGATGAGCCGGACCTGACGTTGCCTTCTGTTCATTATGCTTTTGCCGACGCGGAGTTGGAACAGCTGGGGATGGCGCAGAAACAAATGCTGCGGTTAGGGCAGGCCAATCAACAGCGCTTCAAAATGTTGCTGGTGCAATATCAGTCGGTGTTAAAACGTTGAGTCTGCAGTTGCCTGAATTGGCGCCCGCATTGCCAAGACATGGCAGTGTCCGGGCGCAACGACTGGGCTATTGGATCCTGCAGCGCCTCGGCTGGCAGGTCCGCGGTAACTTACCGGACCTGCCAAAGCTGGTCGCCGCCGTAGCGCCGCATACCTCAAACTGGGATTTTATCGTCGCATTTTCAGCCAGTCTGGCGCTCGGAGTGAAAATCTCGTTTTTGGGTAAGCACAGTATTTTTATCTGGCCTGTGCGGAATTTTCTGCTGCGGTTTGGTGGCATTCCGGTCGAGCGCAGTCAGCGTCATGGTATTGTGCCGCAGCTGGTCGACACGTTTCAGCGCGAGCCAGCACTGCTGCTGGGTATTGCACCGGAAGGCACACGGCGGAAAGTGGCGCAGTGGAAATCGGGTTTCTGGCATATTGCCAAACAAGCCAATGTACCTATCCAGCTGATTGGGCTGGATTTTAAAACCAAGTCGGTGGTTTTCGGCCCTCTGCTGCAACCCGGTGACAGTTTTGACGCCGATTATCCGCAAATGCGCGCGTTTTTTGCGCAGATGCAGCCACGTATTCCAGAAAACTTTTAACGCGGTTTGACCGCTTGTGCTGAAGTTTTGTCCGAGCCGGCAGCTTTTTGTTGCCGCTGGCAGATTTTCGGTTGCAGGCTAAAGCGCTTTTGCGCATAATGCCGCCGCACTCATTGCTGACGCCTGTCAGCAACACTATGGTGGCCTTATTGGTCCTCCCGCAATAGTAGTTCGTGAACCCGGTCAGGTCCGGAAGGAAGCAGCCGCAGCGAATGATCTATGTGCCGGGATGTGGCTGGTAAGGCTACCACCCAAATTCCCCTTAAATATATCTGAAATCAGCGGTGACAGCTTATTGCTGTGCTTGTTGCTGGTTTTGCAGCTTACGCTGAAAATCTTTGGTCACTATGGGCAATGCGGCCAACACCATGGCTGGGTCAAGCTGATGTTGCTCCAGCAGCATGATGAGGTCGACCGCCAGTTGCACTGCTGGCGGCGCTTGGTCTATCGATGGATGGTCTGTCGTCATGCTTCGGCAGATGGAACAGGTTCGATTTTTTTATTTTCCGGGCTGTCGAGGAATGCTCTGGCTTTACTGACAGCATCCTGCACCCGCGTCACCATTTCAAACCGTTCGGTTTGTGGCAGGTAAAACGCCATATCTACTTCATAACGAATGTACTTACACGGCAACTGATTGAGCACGATACAACACAAATCGGCCAGGTATTCACTGTCATGGGCATCACTGAGCCCGAGTTCACTCAGGTGATCCAACATCAGTTTTTCATAATAATTATGGATATCGTCATGTAATTTCATCAACTACTCCCGCGAGTTGGGTTAAATCTGCCAGCAGGCAGCCGGTATCGACCCAGCATAACCATTAGTTGGCAAAAACGCCACCGGACTGACCAGCGTCATCTGGCTGGCAGGCTTGCTGACAGACGTTGATGCTCAAGTTAGACTAGTTCGTCTTCCTCAGGGCCTAAGGCCGGACTAATAATAATGCAAAAAAATACCACTCCCTGCTACTACGGCGATTATCTGCAACTCGACAAAATCCTGGCAGCACAAGCGCCGGAGAGTGCCCGCTATGGCAATGAAGCGCACGACGAAACCTTGTTTATCGTGGTGCATCAGGTGTACGAGCTCTGGTTCAAACAAATTCTGCATGAATTAAAAGCTGTGCTGACGGTATTTGCCGAACCAGTGATCCATGACCAACAACTGACTGGCGTGGTGCATAAACTGAAACGGGTTATTACCATCCAGCAGCTGTTAAATCAGCAGATTGGTGTGATGGAAACGATGACGCCGCAAGACTTCATGTCGTTTCGCGACTATCTGGTGCCAGCGTCCGGCTTTCAGTCGGTACAGTTTAAGATGCTGGAAATCGGTTTGGGCCTGAAAAGTGAATTCCGTATCGATTTTGACAAAAACTCATTTTATAACCGCCTGAACGACAAAGACCGCGAGTTCCTGCAGAGCTTTGAAACCCTGCCATCGTTATTTGAGCGGGTACAAGCCTGGCTGGAACGGATGCCATTTCTCGAATTCGGCGATTTCAGTTTCTGGCAGATGTACCAGCAGGTCACCGCACAAATGCTCGATGAAGATCAGCAAACGGTTGAATCTATTGCCGCACTGGCAGCGCCGGAGCGGCAATTGCAGTTGGATGAAATTGAGCGTACGCGCGCCAAGTTTAATGCGTTGCTGGACACAGACAAGTACGCGGAGCTGCAGCAACAAGGCAGTTTCCGCTTAAGTCAGCGTGCCATGCTCGGCGCCTTGTTTATCAGTCTGTATCAGGAAGAGCCAGTGTTTAACCTGCCATTTCAGGTGCTGACCTGTCTGACTGAAATCGACGAAAACCTGACGATCTGGCGCTACAAACACGCGATGATGGTGCAGCGGATGCTGGGAACTAAAATCGGCACCGGTGGCTCCAGTGGTCATGACTATTTGAAACGCACCACCGAGAAAAACCGTATATTCACTGATCTGTTCCATATGGCGACGTTTTTAGTGCCCAAAGCCAGTCTGCCGTTGTTACCGGCTCCGGTGCGACGTCAGTTGGGGTTTTATTTCTCCGGGGACCCGGCCTAATCCCAATCCAACTGCTGCGCCGGCGCATAGACGGCGCAAGCAGCGCGGAATAATTGGCTGTGTACTGCGGTCAGTTTGCTGATATCGCGTTGGTAACCGCCGCCAATCACTGCCGCTACCGGGATCTGCAAGGTACGACAGCGCTCAAAGACAAAATGATCGCGCTGAAACACGCCTGCTGTGGAGACTTGCAACAGGCCTAAATCGTCGTCCTGATGGATGTCGACGCCGGCGTCATACAACACCAGGTCGGGTTGATGCAGGTGGAGTAAATAATCCAGACTGGTTTTGACCGCGTCCAGATAATCCTCATCGCCACAGTGCGTCGGTAACGCAATGTCCCAATTGGATTGTTGTTTGCGAGCCGGGAAATTTTTCTCGCCATGCAGAGATGCCGTAATGATGGTGGGATCATCAGCAAACAGCAGGGCAGTGCCGTCACCCTGATGCACGTCACAGTCGAAAATCAGCACTTTTTCGACACCTTGTTGCCGCGCGGCTTTGGCCGCCACGGCCAAATCATTAAACAGGCAAAAACCGGCGCCTTCTTCGGCAAAGGCATGATGATAGCCGCCACTCAGGTGCAGCGCGATACCATGGTTGAGGGCCAGTTGCATGGTGCGGACGGTGCCACCCACTGATTGCAGACTGCGCTGCAGCAAAAATGCCGACCAGGGAAAACCAATCCGGCGCATTGCCTTGCTGTCGAGTCGGCCATGACACAACGCATCGATATAATCTGGATGATGAACGAGGCCGAGTTGTGCCGCGGTTGCCGGCGGCGCATCCAAATCAAACCAGACTTCCGGCAGACCGACCCGCAATAAATGCTGATAAATCGCACGATACTTACCAATCGGGTAGCGATGGCGCTCAGGCAACACCAAATCGCTGTAGCATTCGTGGTAGACCAGCGGCAACATCAGGATTTACGCCCACGCTGCTCGTACCACTGGATCTCGGCTTCCAAAGCACTGATGGCTTTGCGGCAACGGCCAAGCCGGGCATGCAAAGCCAGCTGCACGGCGGGTGGTTGTTGCTGCTGGGCGGATTCCTGCACCATGTCCTGCAAACGACGCTCAAAACCACGATATTCGGCCAACTGCTGATGCATGGC
>JAIXSW010000539.1 GCA_027484495.1 Gammaproteobacteria bacterium | reverse complement strand
GGATGCTGTTGCTCAAGCGCCTGCAACTCGCGATACAAAGCGTCATAATCCGCATCCGGAATGCTGGGGTTATCAAGCACATAATATTGGTAACTATGCTGGTTCAGCGTGTGACGAAGAGTATCAATGCGGGTTTGCAGATCGGACATCGGGCCTGGCTCGGTGGTCAATAAGTGATGACCTATAGCATGGGGATTTGTTGGGCGGCTTGCAAGGTCAAAACATGCGGGAACAGGCCGTGCCTGTGCTGTCTGGCGAAAAAACAGCCCCGGAGTAAACCGGGGCTGTTCGCTGTGGATCTTACATCAGAACACTGCCCGTACGCTTAAGGCATAACGCCGGTCGGTGGTGAAGCTGAGTGCCTGTGTCCGATCACCGGCCTGATTCATCTGGTACTCAGTTTTCGTCTCAGTATTGAGCAGGTTACTGCCCTCAATCCCCACTTTCCAATGCTCGTTGATGCTGTAATAGAAGCTGGCGTCCAACATGCCGGCCGCTTTCGCATACGCTGGCACAAATTCTTCAGATTCGCGCAGTGTCAACAGATACTCAGAGCGCCAGGTGTAGGCCAACCGGAACGACAACGCCTCTAACTCGTACATCCCGACAATATTCATGTTCTGATCGGAATATCCCTGTAACGGCAAGCCACTGAATACCCTAAAAGTGTTGCGATTGTCGTCCACTCGGCTGCCATCTTCTTTGAAACCAAGGGTCCCTTTGGATATTTCATTCGGATCTTCAAGGCCACTTTGGTCAATAAAGGTGTAGTTAAACTGTAAGCCTAAACCACGCCACAACCCCGGTAACGTGTCGTAAAACTGTGAATAAGAGAATTCCGCGCCCCGGATGGTCCCCGAGCCGGTATTGGCAGGCCCGTATGCCGATACGTCGTAATTCACACCTTTGTAGTTGATATCTAAATCGAACTGACGATTACGGATGATGTTGTCGAGCTTCTTGTGAAACAGACCAACATTCACAAAACCAGCTTTGGCAAAATACCATTCGGTAGTTAAATCCAGATTGATGGACTCTTCCGGTTCCAGATACGGATTGCCTGCCAGCGCGGTGACTTCGAGATCATCAAGCCCTACCACTGGGTTATTCACTTCATCCTGATCCTGTCCCGGTGTTTTCAGCCGGCGGGTATAGTCCAAATCAAGCAGACTGATGTTGCGTGCGTCGACCAGGCTCGGGTAATACAAACCTTGTGAAGCGCCGGCGCGCATGACCAAATCGTCAGCCAATTCAAAGCTCAGGTTCAGGCTTGGCAACACCGCGCTGTAATCAGTACCTTCGACTGTACTTAACTGTGATTCACCAGACGCCAAATCATAGTATTTCTTGTATTCCGGTTTTTGCATCACGGTGTTCAGCGACGTGCCCGGATTGCCCCGTTTTACAGTCGTCGGTTGGACAAAGGCTCCTGTGGACTCCAGTTGATAATTAACAAAACGCAGACCCAGATTACCCTTCACCGGAATGTTCTGCTCCGGCAGATCAAAATCGCCACGCAGATAGAACTCGGTACGTTGTTCATTGGACGAACTGATGTTGTGAGCAGCAAAAGGTCCTTCTACACGGTTGGGTTTGTCCGTGTAAGGAACATAAGTACCGGTGCAAACGCCTTTATTGGCTTTACTGAGCGTCGCGTTGTGCCAACCCTCTTTACAGCCCTGACGCAAAGACTCGGCATAGTTTTTCACCAGGCTCATTTTGGGAAACAAGAAATTATTAACATTGCCCATCAACACTTTTCCATTGTAATAATTGGAAAAGTCCACCCGTTCAAACAACTCCGGCCGGTTAACTGCTGCGGCAGCGTTTCGGTCGTTCATGTCCCACGGCGTCCCAATGGCTGACCAGCCCTCATACGCCGTATCCCGCACGGTCAAATCTTTGTCGGTGTAAAAACCACCCAATTTGACACTGGTAAAGACTCCATCCAGCTCGTAGGTCGCATTGAATTTAAAGCTGTCGGCTTTGGCGGTATTGTGTTCTTCCTGTTCCATGCCGCTACCCAAAAACAGATTGGGGACGGGGCCGTTCCAATCTTTGTTTGGCGACCAGCCCGGTGTCAGAATGTTATCGCTGAGAAACTCAACCGTTGGCCGCTCGCCGCGCATATCAAGGAAATAAGGCGACACCACATGCACATGGTTGCCGCGGGTCTGACCCGACATACTGTAGTTATGCACCACTTTTTCCGAATCAATGCGCTGATAATCCAGCTCCAGTTTTAATCGTTCTGTGGCTTTAATTTTCAGATTCAGCGACGTATCTTCCACTGAGTTTTCGTTGTAATTCCAGCGACTACGATAGAAGAATGGCGTCTCTGGGCTAACACCGAGTGCCACACCCGAGGTGACATAACCATTATCTACCGTCAGCGGGCGACCTTTCGCCTTGTCATCGCGCCAGTTTTGGGACGAGCCCATATAGCCCCGGAAGCCCTGCGCGGCCTGACCAATCTGACGCTCATTCCATTCCAGCGACGCATCAGAATTGATATGTTCCAGCGTGGCAACGATAGTGTCGTCCTTATTTGCCCATTGTAGCGATGAGGTAAAACCAGTACGTTTACGGTCGTTATCTGCAGTGCTCAGGTGGATGGCGACAGGGACATGCCAGACTGACCCGGCAGGCTGGCCGGGCAAGGCTGGTCCATCAACCGGTGAGCGTGGGTCAACGCCGGTGATGCCGCCCCATTGATCTGTAGTCGGCTTAAATGAACTGCCACGCGAGTGGAAATTCCCCAGCCCGACACCGTCGCCGCGCGATTGATATTCAGATGTTGACGCGGCCACCAGAAAACCAAATTTTCCGGCGTTGGTATCCCAAGTATCAGAAAATAAACCAGAAAAAGATGGAGTCACTTCTTTGCGATAATCGCCGTAGTTTGCCTTAGTGTTAAACGCGAACATTTGTTTATCGGAATCAAAGGGTTTGCGGGTAACCAGGTTCACTGTGCCGGCAATCCCACCCGAAATTAAATCTGCGGTCTGGTTTTTAACGACTTCAACCGACCCCAGCAATTCAGCCGGAAAGTCTTCATAACTTAAACCACCCGCCGGATTAGCACTAAAAGCGCTGCGGCCATTCACTTCAGAGCGCACCCGGTCCAGACCACGAACCAAGACCCCCGTCCCTTCGTCCGCATAATGTTTCGGGTCGTCGGAAGAAGCAAACCGTTCGATGGTGACACCTGGCACACGCTGTAATGCCTCGGTCACGGATTTATCCGGCAAGGCGCCGATATCGGTCGCCGTGATGACATCTTTCACCGTATCCGCAAAACGCTTCAAATCCTGCGCCGACATAATGCTGCCGCGAATGCCCTTAATCTCAATCACTTCAACCTGTGCAGGTTCTGATGTTGACTGCGCCTTTGCAATGACAGCGTTGTCATTTTTAGGTAATTCTTGTGCAACCAGCCATGCGGGGGTCAACCCCAATAAAGCAGCTGAAATGGCCAGACTAAGTTTGGCCCGTTGATTATGGTGGCGACTATGGTTACTACTGTGAAAATCTGGCATCGGTCTTATCTCTTCTGTGCTTGTGTTGTTGAACGTACCCGGCAGTGGCGTGAGCCTTGCTAAACCGCCGGATATGGCCCTGTGCTTCCCAAACAAGGCTTACATTACAACTCCACATGCTCAGCCTTGATGTTACTTTCTACCATGAAAAATCATAAATTCCCACTTTTTTCCATATTTTTGTC
>JAIXSW010000317.1 GCA_027484495.1 Gammaproteobacteria bacterium | reverse complement strand
TGCCGCAGCACGCATCGCGGCGGCGGGTCTAGGTGACAAGATCACTTTGTTGTTTGAAGATTACCGATTGTTAACCGGGCAGTACGACAAATTAGTGTCGGTAGAAATGATTGAAGCGGTAGGCAAAGAGTATCTGGATTCTTATTTTGCCAAATGCAGCAGCCTGCTAAAACCTAACGGCCTGATGGTGTTGCAGGCGATCACCATCGCTGATCAACGCTTCGAACATTACAGTAAAGAAGTTGATTTTATTCAGAAATTTATTTTTCCAGGTGGCTTTCTGCCGTCGGTTACTAAAATGGCGAGCGCAGTTTGTCAGGGCACTGATTTGGTGATCCGGCATTTAAGTGATATTGGCCTGGATTACGCGAGAACCCTGGCCGACTGGCATCAACGTTTTGAGCAGCAAAAAGAACAAGTGCTGGCACTGGGGTACGATGCCCGGTTTATCCGCATGTGGCAGTTTTATTTGTGTTATTGCGAAGGTGGATTTCTGGAGCGTGCGACCAGTACGGTGCATTTAGTGCTGTGCAAACCTGGTTTTAAAGCCGCGGTCTGACCTGCTCAGATCCCGGCTTTGCAATTTACTTAAAATCGACCTCTGTGCTATAACTGCGATAACTTTCAAAAAGTTAACGGAAAACAGCTTGCATGGATCCTGCTCGTCATCAGCTCAAAGACAATGCAGCGCTAGTAGCAGAACAGGCCGATCAGTCTGAAGTCAGCCGGTTACGCCGTGAAGTGAAAGCGCTACAAGCATTGAACCGGCTGGCACTTGAACTTCATACAGTCACAGCCGAAACGGTGGTGTACCAGCGCGTGGTAGAACAAGTCAGTCAGGCGCTCGCATTTACCGACTGCAGTTTATTTCTGGTAGCCCTTGACGGTACAGCATTGCAACGGGTCGCGGCCTGCGGTCTGCGGGCTTGTGACAAAGCGGTTCCACTGATAAAAATCCAGCAAAGTCAAAGTCTCGTTGCGTCATGTGCACGTCAAATGCAGACCGTCTATGTGGCCGATACATCAGCAGACGACCGGTATCTGGCCGGTCAACAGCGCTATCAGTGTGAGTTGGCCGTGCCGGTGCTGTCGGAAGGCCGGTTATTGGCGATACTCGACTGTGAACATCCGCAGAACGATTTTTTTGCTGGCGCCATGCCGTTGTTGGAACAAGTTGCTGAAGTGCTGGCGCGCAAACTGGAGCAGCTCCAGGGCCTGAGTCGGATCCAACAGTCGATGGTACAGCTCGAATATGCCAGCCGATTGCAAAAAGTGTTATTTAACATCGCCTCTTTACACTATGACGGTGAACAGCCTGCGCAGTTTTATCAGCAGCTGCATCACAATGTGAATTCGCTGATTTATGCCGAAAACTTCTTTATTGCCTTGTTCGATACTGAGCAGGAAGTACTGCATTTTCCTTATTTTGCCGACTCGCACGAACATATTAGCCCTGACCAGTTTTATCCAAAAGAAATACTCAATCACAGCCTGACCGGGTATGTGTTCCGCACGGACAAACCGCTATTAGCTGATAAAGCAACGTTGGAAAAGTTAGAGCAACAACATGTGGTTAAAGCCTATGGTGAGCAGCCGGAATATTGGTTGGGCGTACCATTTAAGTCGGAAGACAATGTTCAGGGCGTTGTGGTGGTGCAAAGTTATGATGTGCAACGTAATTATCAGCAAACCGACCTCGATTTGCTGTTGTTTGTCAGTCAGCATATCTGTAGCGCGCTGGAACGGGTGTTCGTGCAGCAACGGCTGTTACATCAGGCGTTACACGACGCCCTGACCAACCTGCCAAACCGATTATTGTTTCTGGACCGCGTGCGGCAGGGGTTTAAACGGCGCCGGCGCTATCCGGATCATGTGGTCGCAGTGGCTTATCTGGATTTGGACCGTTTTAAAATGGTCAACGATACGCTTGGCCACCAGGTCGGCGACGAGTTTCTGGTGGCAGTGGCGCAGCTGCTGAAAAAGTGTCTGCGTCAGCACGACACGCTGGCGCGCCTTGGCGGCGACGAATTTGCCATATTGCTCGATGACGTCCATACCGAAACCGACGTGGCTGAAGTGATGCAACGCATTGGGCATCAGCTGAGTCAGTCGGTACTACTGAAACAACACAAACTGCAGACATCAGTCAGTATTGGCGTGGCGCTGGCCAATATTCACACCAATATTGATGACACCGATGAGCTGATCCGCCGCGCCGATATTGCGATGTATCAGGCCAAACAGGACGGCCGCGGAGTTTACCGCTTTTTCTCCGACGAGATGGACCAGCGTGCCGTGCAGCACTATCAACTGGAGATGGAGATCCAGACAGCGCTGGAGCAGCAACAATTCGAATTGCATTATCAGCCGGTGGTGGATGTGGCCACTGATACCACACTGGGGTTCGAAGCGTTGATCCGCTGGCAGCATCCGGTGCGTGGATTTGTGCCACCGAACGATTTTATCCCGCTGGCGGAAGAATTAGGTCTGCTCGGCGCGATAGACCTGTACGTAGTGCGGCAGGCGGT
>JAIXSW010000574.1 GCA_027484495.1 Gammaproteobacteria bacterium | reverse complement strand
TCCAGCAAGATCAGTGCACAAGGCTATCAATGGCTGACACCGGAGTTGTTACAGCCACATTGGGCCAGACTTGCCAATGCGTCTGGTCCGCTGGTGCTGGCACAGGCGGACTGGCCGGTGCTCGCTGGCGCATTACAACAGCCGGCACTGCTGCAACCGCTGTTGCAATCGCAGCAAAACCTGCCAGCCGCCAGCCCAACCGCCACGGTGCATAGCAGCGTCGATATCAGCTATTGGCGTCAGTTGCCGCGGCCACAAGCCGAACTGGCAGTGCAAGACTGGCTCTGTGCCCAGATTGAGGCCATCACCGGTCTTCATGTCGATTTCGATCAGTCGCTGATGGCGCAGGGCGTTGATTCGCTGGCGGCGGTGACGATCCGCAGCACACTCAGCCAGCAACTGGCGCTGCGGCTGCCGGTCAGCCTGTTGTTTAATTTTCCAACAATTCCCTTACTTGCCGGCGAATTATGCCAGCAGCTGTTCGGCGCTGTACCGGCCACGGCAACCATAGCCGAAATGCCGGCTACCCAATCATTTAATTACCTGGAAGACCTGTCGGAAGCAGAGCTGAATGCGCTGATCCTGCAGGAATTCAGTGCTGTTTAACCCGATGGAGACGGAGTACCTATGAGCGAACACAACCAGACCCGGCCTGAAACCAACTCTTCAGCTGAGGCGATGAAAAAACTTTTTGTTGAATATAAAAAAGCTCAGGACAAGTTGCAGCAGTTGCAGCAACAACGCACTGAACCGTTGGCGATCATCGGTGCCAGCTGCCGGTTTCCGGGTGGCGCCAATGACCTGCAGCAATTCTGGCAGGTGCTGGCGGACGGCATAAACACCATCACACCAGTCGACCCGACGCGCTGGGATGCCGGGCATTATTATGCTGCCGAGCAAAAAGCGCCCGGTAAAATGTACACCACGCATGGCGGTTATTTGCAACTGGCGCTGGACCAGTTTGACCATCAGTTTTTTGCCGTATCACCGAAAGAAGCCAAAGCGTTGGATCCACAGCAACGGCTGTTATTAGAAGTGGCGTGGGAAGCGATGGAAGTGGCGGCGCTGGACCCGCAGCAGCTGAAAGGTTCGGCCACCAGCGTGTTTATCGGTATGTCCAGCGACGACTATGCGCATGCCCATTTAAAATCCGGCGATCCGGCCACTATCGATGCGTACAGCATGACCGGCGCCACGCATAGCACTGCGGCTGGACGGCTGTCTTATACCTTTGGTTTTGAAGGCCCGGCAGTGACAGTCGATACCGCCTGTTCCTCGTCCAATGTGGCCTTGCATCTGGCCTGTCAGAGTTTGCGCAGCGGCGAGTCGGACTTAGCACTGGTCGGCGGCGTTAACCTGATCCTAACGCCGATTGCCCATATCGCTTTTACTAAACTGCAGGCGATTTCGCCACACGGCATCGTACGGACTTTTGATGCCGACGCCAGTGGTTATGTCCGCGCCGAAGGCTGTGGTCTGGTGGTCGTGAAACGGTTGTCGGACGCGCTGCGCGACGGCGATCCGATCATGGCACTGGTACGCGGCACGGCAGTCAATCAGGATGGCCGCAGTAATGGCTTCACCGCGCCCAGTGGTTTGGCGCAGCAAAAAGTCATCCGGCAGGCCTTACATAATGCCGGCTTGCAACCGCTCGATGTTGATTATGTCGAAGCGCACGGCACCGGCACACCACTTGGCGATCCGATAGAAGTCGAAGCGCTGCAAACGGTGTACGGCGCCGGCCGGCCGGCTACACAGCCGCTGAAACTCGGTTCAGTCAAAACCAATCTCGGCCATCTGGAACCGGCGGCGGCTATTTCCGGGTTGATTAAACTACTGCTGTCGCTGTCGCATCGCCAGTTACCGGCCAGTCTGAATTTTGCCACGCCCAATCCGCATATTCAGTGGCAGGGCGCACCGGTACAGGTGGTCGACCGGCTGCAGGATTGGCAGGTTGGTGGTGATGTGGAAAATGGCGGTGTGCGCCGGGCTGGCTTGAGTTCTTTTGGCTTTAGCGGCACCAACAGTCATGTCATTGTTGAGCAGGCGCCTGACATCGAGCGTCAGCTGCACAGCAGCAGTGCGCAGTTATTGATCTTAAGTGGCCGTCAGCTCATTGCACTGCAGCAACAGGCCGAGCGTTTCGCCGATTTCCTGCAGCTGCACAATGTGGAACTGGCCGATCTGGCGTACACCTCGGCCTGTGGCCGCAGTTTGTTTCAGGAACGTCTGGCGCTGGTGGTGCAGGATAAAGCCAGCGCTATCAGCGCGTTACGCCAAATAGCTGATGGTCAGTTGCAGGGGGCTGACCGGGCCCGCCTGAGTAGCCACGAACATAAACCACAGGCGCTGGCGCTGCTGTTTACCGGTCAGGGCTCCCAATATGTTGGTATGGCGCAGCAGTTGTATCAGCAATTGCCGGTGTTCCGCCGTGCGTTGGATGAAGTATTGGCGTTGTTTGCTGCCGAGTTGCCTTTGCCACTGCAAGACGTGTTATGGCCGGAGCAGCCTTCTGAGCTGATTAACGACACCGCCTATGCCCAGCCGGCGATTTTTGCCGTGCAATATGCGTTGGCGCAGCAATGGCTGGCCGACGGCGTCGCGCCGCAGTATGTCGCCGGTCACAGTATTGGTGAATATGCCGCCGCGGTGGTGGCAGGCGTGTTCAGCCTTGCCGATGCGGCACGGCTGGTGGCAGCGCGCGGCCGGTTGATGCAGCAGGCGCCGGGTGAAGGTGGTATGACGGCGGTATTTGCCGCCCGTCCGGCGGTGGATAGTCTGCTGCTGGGGTATCGTGGTCAGTTGTCGGTGGCGGCGGTGAATGCCACTGATGTGACGGTGGTTTCCGGTGCGCTTAGTGCGATGGCGCAGTTTATCGCCGATTGTCAGGCGCAGGATCTGGAAACCCGGCCTTTGGTAGTGTCGCACGGTTTCCACTCGCCGCTGATGGAGCCGGTGCTGGCGGACTTCGCCGCTGTGGCTGCGACTGTGCAATATCATGAACCTAACTTGACGTTTGTCAGTGCGCTGACCGGCCAGCCGGAGTGTAAAGCGCTGACCCGGCCGGATTATTGGGTCGCGCATGTGCGTGAAGCCGTGCTGTTCCTGCCAGTGCTGCAATATCTGCAACAGCAGCAGGTACAAGTGCTGCTGGAAGTCGGTACCACAGATACGCTGACTGGTCTGGCGCGCCGGCTGATGCAGGCGCAGCCTGCTACCGCAACGTTGCTCGCCAGTCAGAAACGTGACCAGCCGGGACTTCAGACTTACCTGCTGGCCCTGGGGCAGCTGCAGTTGCGCCAGCCGATGCGCGGTGTCACCGCGTTTTATCAGCAACAACAGGCCCGGCGTATTGCCATTCCGACCTATCCGTTTCAGCGCGAATCGCATTGGATGCCGCTGCGATATGATTTGTCACAACCGGGACTGTCACCACAGGGGCTGACTGAGCAAGGCAACTCTGCCGTCAGCCAGCTTGGCATCAGCGTGCAACATGCGCTGCTGGGGGAGCGCCTCGAGACGCCAGCCTTGGGCGGGCAGAT
>JAIXSW010000435.1 GCA_027484495.1 Gammaproteobacteria bacterium | reverse complement strand
GATCTGGCCTTGTACGCGCTCGGTACTGGCTTTGGCATAATCCAAATCAGCAATGCGGCTGATGGCTGCTTGTTCATTGACATTCTGGTTGGCCAGATTACGTGCTGACGCGGTCATGGCATTGGCCGTGGCACCAATTTCGGTGCGTTGGTTGTCAATTTGCTGGCTACTGGATTTCACCGCATCCAAAGCGTTCGCCACACCGTCTGCGCTTTGTAGATCGATGGCAAAGACGCCGCCATCTTCTAACTGTTTAGCCAGATCGGTCGTTTGCAGACTGAACTGACTTTTTTCGCCGCCAAGCGCAATACTGCCGTTACTGGCAAATAACTTAGTGCCGGCAAATTCGGTATTGGCGATTTGGTCTTTGATGCCGGCGCTGATGGCATCGACCTGTTTTTGCAGCGCGGCTTTGTCGTCTGCCGACAGGATGCCGCTGCCGGCTTGCGTAGCCAGGCGGCCAATCTCATTCAGACCATCAGTGACACCTTGCAACGACTGATCAGCCAGATTGGCCATCGACAAGCCATCATACAAATTCTGTTCGGTCTGGCGGGTACCACTATTTTGCGCGCTGATCCGGTTGGCGATTTGCAATCCTGCAGCGTCATCCGCTGCGGAGTTAATCCGTTTCGCGGATGCCAGCTGTTTCAGCTTGTCGTCATTACTTCGCTGCAAGCGGTCTGAGAGCAAATCAGTAACAGATGTCTGACCATTGATATTCATAGAGTCCTCCGCGCCGTTCGATGTATTTTGATTCTACGCCTTGTTGTTCTGAACAGGCAAAGTACGGCAGAGGTTATTTTTTGACGGGTGGCAGGTTCTTTGAACGAGCCACTGCTAACACCCTTAATCGCAAGCATTTTTTAATACTGGAATAAATTATGCTATGGTTCTGTCTACTAGTGATGTAGCGTGATCCATCCGCTGCAAGGGGGACAATATGTTTAACGGCAAAAATATTTTCATTACCGGAGGCACCGGGTCCTTTGGTCATAAATACACTGAGACGCTGCTACAGCGTTACAAGCCGAATAAAATTATTATTTTCTCCCGCGACGAACTCAAACAATACGAAATGCAGCAGCGTTTTAACGCACCTTGTATGCGTTACATGATAGGCGACGTCCGCGATCAGGACCGCCTGATCCGCGCGATGCGGGGCGTGGATTTTGTGATCCATGCCGCTGCGTTAAAGCAGGTCCCCGCCGCTGAATACAACCCGATGGAATGTATCAAAACTAACATCAATGGCGCTGAACATGTGATCAATGCCGCTATTGAGAATAACGTTGAAAAAGTGATTGCTTTGTCGACCGATAAAGCAGCCAATCCGGTCAACTTGTACGGCGCAACGAAACTGGCGTCCGACAAATTGTTTATCGCTGCCAATAATATCTCCGGCGGCAGCAAACCGCGCTTTTCAGTGGTGCGATACGGCAATGTCGTTGGCTCACGGGGTTCAGTTGTTCCATTTTTTGAAAAATTACGCGATAGCGGTTCGGACCATATCCCAATCACGCACCCGGACATGACCCGCTTCTGGATCAGTCTGCAGCAAGGTGTTGATTTTGTTTTGAAAAACTTCGAGCGCATGCTTGGCGGTGAGATATTTGTACCAAAAATTCCGTCGATTCGGGTGGTTGATTTGGCCAAAGCCATAGCGCCGGATTTACCGTTTAAAGATGTCGGCATCCGCCCGGGTGAAAAACTGCATGAAATGATGTGTCCCGGTGATATGTCCTACAACACCTATGAATATGATGACCACTTTGTGATAGCACCGTCGATTCTGTTCTCGAACCGTAGCAACGATTTTACGATCAATGCGTTAAAAGAACGGGGTCGCAAAGTGGAACCGGGCACCGAGTATGTTTCTGATAAAAATCCGTGGTTTTTAACCGTGGACGAGATCCGCCAATTTAATCAGGATGCGATGGAATGATCCCTTATGGGCGTCAGCAAATTGACGCTGCCGATATTGCTGCAGTCATTGATACCCTGCAATCAGATTTTCTGACGCAAGGGCCTAAAGTTCCCGCTTTTGAGCAAGCCGTTGCCAGCCAGTGTCAAGCTCGCTTTGCGGTTGCGATGAATAGCGCCACATCGGCTCTGCATCTGGCATGTTTAGCATTGCAGGTCGGCCCGGGCGATCGGGTCTGGACCAGCCCGATCAGTTTTGTCGCCTCAGCCAACTGCGCCTTGTATTGCGGTGCCGCTGTCGATTTTGTCGATGTGGACCCTGCTACAGGCTTAATGGATCCAGCCCTGCTCGGATTAAAACTACAGCACGCAGCGGCAACAAACACCTTACCCAAAGTACTGATCCCGGTGCATCTGGCTGGTCACAGCTGTGATATGCAGCGTATTGCAGCGCTATGCCAGCCCTACAATATCCGTATTATTGAAGATGCATCCCACGCCATTGGTGGTTATTACCAGAACCGCCCGGTTGGCTGTTGCCAGTATAGTGATATCACTGTGTTTAGCTTTCACCCGGTGAAAATCATCACTTCAGCCGAAGGCGGGATGGCACTTTGCAATGATCCGGCGCTGGATAGTCAGTTACGGCTGCTCAGAAGTCATGGCATCACCCGCGACGCGGCCGACATGACCGAAGCCTCACACGGCCCTTGGTATTATCAGCAAATTGGTCTTGGTTTTAATTACCGCATCACCGATTTACAAGCTGCACTTGGTCTTAGTCAGCTCGACCGGCTCAAGCAGTTTGTCCATCAGCGCATCAAAGCCACGGAGTTGTACCAGCAGCTGCTGCAGGATCTGCCTGTCGCTTTACCCGCGCCTGCTGTCGACGGTGTATCCGCCTGGCATTTGTATATAGTGCGCCTGCACCAGCCAGACAAACGGCTGCAGGTGTTTGAATCAATGCGCGCCGCCGGCATTGGCGTCAACGTGCATTACATTCCGATCCATACCCAGCCGTATTACCAAAAACTCGGTTTTGACTGGGGCCAGTTCCCACACGCCGAGCAGTTTTACAGCCAAATCATTAGCCTGCCGCTGTTTGCTGGTCTCACCACACGCCAGCAACAGCAAGTGGCCGACGCCCTGCGTCAGGCTTGCAGCGAGATCTGACCAATGAAAACCGCAATTATACCGGCCCGTGGCGGTAGTAAACGCATCCCACGTAAAAATATCCGCCTGTTTAATGGCAAACCCATGTTGGCCTGGTCGGTCGAAGCCGCTTTGCAAAGCGGCGTATTTGACCGGGTGATTGTCTCGACTGACGATGCCGAAATTGCCGAAGTGGCCCGTCAGTCTGGTGCCGAAGTGCCGTTCCTGCGCCCCGCGACATTAGCAGATGATTTCACCGGCACAGGCCCGGTGATCACCCATGCGATTCAATGGTTACGTGAACAACAGCAGCCGCCCTCACTGGTCGGTTGTATCTATGCCACAGCCCCGTTGTTACTGTCGACAGACTTACAACAGGCCGCTGCCGCCCTGCAGGCAAATCCGGCCCTGAAATTTGTATTCTCCGGTTGCCGCTTCAGCTTTCCGATCCAGCGCGCTTTGTACCGCAACGCGCAG
>JAIXSW010000105.1 GCA_027484495.1 Gammaproteobacteria bacterium | reverse complement strand
GCTGCTGCATTTCGTATTGTTTCAGTTCATCACGGGAGTAAATAATGATTTTGTTTGGCTTATAACGCTTGAGCAGCGTCTCGGTGTATTTATGGCCGAAAGAGCCGGTGCCACCGGTGATAAAAATATTTTTGCCGTTAAACATATCAACTCCCTGCCAGCGAATTGCCTACGCTGCTTCGTCTGTTGACAGAACCATAGCATAATTTATTCCAGTATTAAAAAATGCTTGTGATTAAGCATCTTAGCGTTGAATGGCAGTGGAACGAATCTACCTGGTCAAAATTCAGGCACTAAACACTTTGCCTGTGCGGTGAAACAGCGCATACAATCATCAAACAGCACCTCAAACCGGAGCGCAGTATGAATATCAATGGCCAGTTTAATACGCCAGATTTGTTATCAGATCGCTTGCAGCGCAGCAATGACGACAAGCTGAAACAGCTGGCATCCGCGAAACGGATTAACTCCGCAGCAGACGACGCCGCCGGTTTACAAATTGCCAACCGGCTCAGTGCGCAAAATAGTGGCACCCGCCAGACCGAACAGAATCTTTATGATGGCTTGTCGATGGCTAATCTGGCTGACCAGTCGCTGCAAGGTGTCACTGACGGTCTGAACGAGATTGGCCGCCTGGCTACACAAGCCGGCAGCGGCATTCTGTCAGCAGACGACAAAGCCGCGCTGCAAAAGCAGGTCGACGCAATCAGCGCCGGGATCAAAGACCAAATCGCCAATACCGAATTCGCCGGCACTAAGTTGTTTGCCAGCAATGGCAGTATTGCGCTTGGCGGCGAAAAAAGTCAGTTCAGTCTGCAAACGACCGATCTGGCTAAACAGTTAGAAGATGGCGGCGTCTTTGCCATCGATCTGCAAAGCGCAGATGGTGTTGAGAACGCGTTAGATGTAGTGAAATCCAGTAGCCAGCAAATTGATAGCCAACGCACCGAGATTGGTGCAACGGCCAATGCCATGACCGCGTCGGCACGCAATCTGGCCAACCAGAATGTCAATGAACAAGCAGCCATCAGCCGCATTGCTGATTTGGATTATGCCAAAGCCAGTACCGAGCGCGTACAAGGCCAGATCCGCGAACAAGCCAGTATCGCGGTCGCGGCGCAAGGGCGGATCCAGTCCGAACAAGCGTTACAACTGCTGAGTTAAGGTCAAAACGCTGTTTTTTTGACGCCACTGTCAAAAAACCAGCGTTTGTTGCTTGCAAGGGCGCCAAGCCTTTGCAACAATGAAAAAAAAGCTGGCACTCAGACTTCATGAACCCACGATTATTTATTTTGGATCAACAGGATAGCCGGGCGCAGCGCCTGAGCGTGATCCTGAACTTCATTCATGAGCCACATGCGGTGCTGAGCGAAGCGCAGCTCCATGCCGAACTGGGCGCTGATCCAAAAGCCGTGGTGCTGCTGGGCGCTTTAACCTCGCAACAACATGAAGCCATCCTGCAACAATACCCGGCCTGTGCTTTTCTGCTACTCGGCGAGACGTTAAAACCCCTGTTGAAGTATGCCAATGCGGTGGGGTTGCTGACTGAACCATTCGCTTATGCGTCGTTAACACAGCAGCTGCGTGATTGTCAGGAATATCACCGTTTGTTGCCCGGCCAGCGTCAGCATGATTTACAACATCGTTTTGTCGGGATGGTCGGAACCAGCCCGGTGATGCAACAAGTGCGTTTTCTGATCCAGCAAGTCGCCAAGACCGATGCTAACGTGCTGATCCTCGGCGAGTCCGGAACCGGTAAAGAAGTGGTTGCGCGGAACATTCATGTGTTGTCCCATCGTTGTGATGGGCCTTTTGTGCCGATTAACTGTGGCGCTATTCCGGCTGAACTGCTCGAAAGCGAGTTGTTTGGCCATGAAAAAGGTGCTTTTACCGGCGCTATTTCTACCCGTAAAGGCCGGTTTGAACTGGCGCAGGGCGGGACTATTTTCCTTGACGAAATTGGTGACATGCCGTTGCCGATGCAGGTCAAACTACTGCGTGTGTTACAGGAACGGACCTATGAACGTGTTGGTGGCAGTCAGCCAATCCGCGCGGATGTGCGGATTATCGCGGCAACTCACCGCCAGCTTGAAGGCATGATCGAAGACGGCCGGTTTCGGGAAGATTTGTACTACCGGCTGAATGTGTTTCCGATTGACACGCCGGCGCTGAAAGAGCGTGCTGACGATTTACCTTTGTTGGTGACGGAACTGTTGCAAAGACTGGAATCACAAGGGCAAGCCGGCGTTAAATTTACTGAGCGTGCGATCGAAAGTTTGAAATTACATGCCTGGCCGGGCAATGTCCGCGAACTGGGCAATCTGGTCGAGCGTCTGACGATTATGTTCCCGAACCAGGTAGTTGATGTCGCCGATCTGCCGCAAAAATACCGCCATATCGATGTAGAAGCTTATATTCCACATTATCCGGAAGCGTTGCTGGAGCGTGATGCGATCAATGAACTATTCCAGTTTGGCAGTGACGACGAAGAGAGCAACGATGAGGTTGCTTTCACTTCGCTGACTGCTGGCCAGCTGGATCTATTGCCGGATGATGGCATGGATCTGAAACAATTTCTGGCTGACCTGGAAGTGAGTTTGATCAATCAGGCACTGGAACGACACGATTTTATTGTTGCCCGTGCTGCAGATATTTTATGTTTACGCCGGACTACTCTGGTAGAAAAAATGCGTAAATATAATCTGATGCGCGATGAAGCCGACAACGGTCAAAACGACTGACTGCCAAAAAATTGGCAGGCAAGTTTACTCTAAGTTTCTGAATTTAAACATTAAATCAGATGGCATGATTTCTGCTAGGAAAGGGTTGTGTTCAAAACCCTGACGGTGAAATTATGCTCACGTCCCCACACGCTGCGCTGAAAAAAGGCCCATTACCGGCACCGGCGTCTGCGGTACCTCATCTGGCCTTATTGCAAGGTCTGACAGCGGCTGTAGTCCCTGTGGCGATTTCTGATCCGGAGCGCCTGGAATTACAGCGACTGCAGCATTTACTGCAGGTATTGCCAAACGGCATTATCGTGTTGGACCAGCGCGGCTATGTGATGCAGGCGAACCCTGTTGCTGTGGCCATGCTCGGTGAGCCGCTGCATGGCCAACGTTGGCTGGATGTCATTAATCGCAGTTTCCGGCCACGTAGTGATGATGGTCTGGAAGTGTCGTTACATGATGGCCGGCGTGTGCAGCTGGCGATTAGCCCGTTAGAACCGTTAACTGGTCAATTGATCGTGCTTACTGATCTGACTGAAACCCGTCAGTTGCAAAGCCGGTTATCGCATCTGCAGCGCCTATCTTCACTCGGAAAGATGATGGCATCACTGGCGCATCAGATCCGAACGCCATTGTCCGGCGCTTTGCTCTATGCCCGCAATCTGGCGAATCAGAAGTTAAGCCCGGCAGCGCGCGAGCAATTTACGCAAAAACTGCTGAACCGGCTGACCGATTTAGAACAGCAAGTCAATGATCTACTGCTATTTGCCCGCGCTGGTCGTGAACAGCAGGCGGTGCCTTTGTCGATGCAACAATTGCTCAGTGAAGTCTTTGCCGCCGTTGAACCACTGGTACTGCAACAGCATGGATCTGTGGTCGTCGAATTACCGGACCCGGATGTCACTGTGCTTGGCAACCATAGCGCACTGGCTGGCGCCCTCAGCAATCTGGTGCATAACGCGCTGGAACATGCCGGACCTGGTGCCCGCATTCAGTTGTCTGCGATTGCCAGTGCGGATCAGCGCAAAGTGGTGCTAGCCGTTGAAGATGAAGGCCCTGGTGTGCCAGAGCACTTGCAGCAACAAATTTTTGAACCATTTTTTACCACCCGCAGCAACGGTACTGGTCTTGGCCTTGCCGTGGTGCAGGCTGTGGCGAATTCACACAACGGAATTGCCCGTTGTCTGAACGGCCGCAACGGTGGCGCCCGTTTTGAATTGACCCTGCCGGTTTATCTGGCAGATCCAGGCACTGTGTTTCGCAGTGCGTTACCAATCGAGGAGCCTTGCAATGCAGAAGCCTAAAATTCTGGTTGTGGAAGATGACGCCGGTTTGCAGGAAGCTCTGGCCGATACGCTAACGCTGGCCCAGTATGACGTCGTGCTGGCAGCGAATGCTGAACAGGCATTGCAGCAGTTAAAACAGCACAAAATCCGCCTGGTAGTCAGTGATGTCCAGATGGGCGCTATCTCCGGTCTGGAATTGCTCAAATCGGTCAAACTGAATTATCCACAGCTGCCGGTATTGATGATGACAGCGTATGCCACCGTGAATGATGCGGTGACGGCGATCCGCTTAGGTGCAGTGGACTATCTGGCCAAGCCTTTTTCACCGGAAGTACTGATCAATATGGTAGGCCGCTATGTCAGCCCGGAAGAAGTATTGCCCTTTGAGCCGATTGTCGCTGCGCCTTGCAGCCAGCAGCTGGTCAAACTGGCGGCAAAAGTCGCGCGTGCCGACGCCAATGTGATGGTGCTAGGCCCCAGTGGCTCAGGCAAAGAAGTGCTGGCACGGTACATCCATCTGCAGTCGGCGCGTCATGACGGGCCATTTGTCGCGATTAACTGCGCGGCTATTCCGGAGAATATGCTGGAATCGACGCTGTTTGGTTACGAAAAAGGCGCGTTCACCGGCGCGATTTCAGCTTGCCCCGGTAAATTCGAACAAGCGCAGCAGGGCACCATTTTACTTGATGAGATCAGCGAAATGGATCTGAACCTGCAGGCGAAGTTATTGCGGGTGCTGCAGGAACGCGAAGTTGAACGTCTGGGCAGCCGTAAAACGATTAAACTCGATGTCCGGGTGATTGCTACCAGTAACCGCGATCTGCGTCATGCCGTAGCACAGGGCCAGTTCCGCGAAGATTTGTTCTACCGGCTCAATGTGTTTCCACTGACCTGGCCGGCTCTGTGGGAGCGTCCGGAAGATATTCTGCCTTTGACTGCCCATCTGCTGGAGCGGCATTGCCAGCAGCAGGGGATTGCGACGCCGGAGTTATCGGCCGGTGCTAAACGCAAATTGCTGACGCATGAATGGCCGGGTAATGTGCGGGAACTGGATAACGTGATCCAACGGGCGTTGATTGTGCACAATGACAATCTGATCAGCGACGACGATATTATGCTGGAAAACAGCCCGCTGAGTCTGAACAGGCCAGAGCCGGTTGCAGTTAATACCGATCCTGAACTCAGCGTGTTTAAATCCGGCGTCTACGAGCAGGAGCACCGCATCATTCTGGAAACCATGCGCGCTTGTGCCAATCGTCGTAAAGAAGTGGCGGAGAAACTGGGCATTAGTGCCAGAACCTTGCGCTACAAACTGGCCAGGATGCGCGAATCCGGGATTGCACTGCCTTTCTAATCGAACTGAATAAACCATGGCTGCAGATGAATCAGCCGGCCACCAGCGATGCTGTGGCCGGCTGCTATTTATTCGCTT
>JAIXSW010000436.1 GCA_027484495.1 Gammaproteobacteria bacterium | reverse complement strand
TGGTTGTCTCTGAGCTGTTGGCCTCTGAGTTGCTGGCAGGCCTCGCGGCATAATCGAGTCGCAGCTGAAAAGTGTCGATACCAGCAGCCGCACCGTTGTGATGGCGCAGGCTTTGGCAGCTGGCCGTGATGGCATCAGGTGCACCAAACAGCGCGATTGCCTGATCCAGCAGATGCGGCGCTAAGTCATACAAGACGCCATTACCAGGCTCTGCGGATTCTTTCCAGCGCGGCTGAACGGTAGGCCTGAAGCGGTCGAATCGGGAATACATCAGCTGCACCTCACCCAAGACGCCAGACTGCACCAGCTGGCGCATCGCTAAGAAATCATCGTCAAAGCGCCTGTTATGAAACACCGCAAGCTTGCGCTGTTGCTGCTGGGCCAGCTGTTGCAACTCAATGGCCTCGGCTGCAGTCACGGCCAATGGTTTTTCCACCAGTACATCTTTGCCGGCGAGTAGCGCGGCTTTGGCTAAGCTGAAATGCGCGCGGTTTGGCGCCGTGATCACGATGAGACTGGCGTCGGTGTGGTGGATCAGGTTTTCGGCATCCGGGAAAATCTGGATATCAGGCCAGCACTGTGCAGCTTCTGCTTGCGAAGTGCTGATCCCGGTCAGCGCAAACTGTGCGGAGCTGGCGATAAATGGCAGGTGAAACACCCGGGCCGACAGGCCAAAACCAATCACAGCAGTTTTTATCATCAGACGCTCCGGCAGCTCAGTGACAGTTGTGCAGGATCATACTGTCCCTGGGCCGCTTTGTCTTTTGTTTCATACCTTTAAACAACAGCGCCGGCGGCAGATAAGCCGGCGCTGTTGGATTGTTTGACGGGGAGCGGGTTAGCTCATCAACCATAGCACCTGATAAGCCGCCAGTGGTACCGCGCCTGAGTTCACTGTTGTGCCGGTTAGCGTATCTGTGAAGGTCTGAGTATTTTCGCCATGCCAATATTGCGGGTGTTCGCTGAAGTTAGCGACGACGCGCAGCCGTTGTCCATCCAGTTCGCGCTCAAAACTAAACAAATGCGGGTTGTCGGAGGTTAAAATCCGGGTGGAGCCATCGCCGAGGACCGGCAGCGAGGCACGGGTTTTTATCAAGTGCTGCAACTGCTGGTAAATCTTGCCGGACAAGGTTTTCGGCTCTGTCGCTGTAGCCAGCTGTGCGTTAGTGACCGCTACGCGGTTGACCCAGCGGCTGTCGTCTTTTTTCGCCGGGTCTTTGACGTAGCTGTAGTCGTTGCGCAGGCCCAGCTCGTCGCCCATATACAGCAGCGGTAAACCGCCGATACTGAGGATGATACTGTTCAGCAGGTAAATGCGCGCCAACGCATGCTGCAGATGTTGCTGATTTTGCTCAGCTTCGGCTTTGTCGACACCAGCAAGTGATGCCAGCATGCCGGCTACACGACAGTCGCCGGTGACCGGGTTTTGCTGAAACGGCACACCGCTGGCGAAACTGCCGGGGAACTGGCCGGTATAAAAATGATTCAGAAACTGACGGTGATGGTCCGGGTTGATGCCGAGCTGCCAGGCGATATTGTCGTCAAAGGTCCAGCCAATGTCGTCGTGGCAGCGGATGTAATTGACCCAGCTGCACTGCGGATCTATGGCAAAACGCCGTTGCAGCGATTCAGTCAAAAGCCGGGTTTTCCGCGTCGCCAGAGAATTCCACAGCAGCGCCATCAGCAGCGGGTTATAGGCCAGCTGGCACTCATTAGGGGCAATGTATTTCACCACTTCGTCCGGGTGAACGATGGCTTCGGATTTGAACTGCAGCGCTGGCGCCGCAATCCGCGCCACCGCATTAAACGCTTTGATCAGTAAATGGGCTTTGGCCAGATTCTCACAGTTGGTGCCGGCTTCTTTCCAGACAAAGGCCAGCGCATCGAGGCGTAGAACCGCTGCGCCCTGATTGGCGAGGAACAACATTTCTTCAGCCATGGCACAGAACACCGCCGGATTGGCGTAATTCAGGTCCCACTGGAAACTGTTAAAGGTGGTCCAGACCCAAAGGCCTGAAGTTTTATCCTGAGTAAAACAACCGCGGCGGATCTCCGGGAAAATTTCCCGTAGCGTTGGCGCATAGCGGTCACGTTCGGCTTCCGACAGGAAAAAATAGTAGTCGCGATAAGCCGGATCGCCGGCTTTGGCTTTTTCCGCCCAGCGGTGTTCATCGGAAGTGTGGTTGAAAACAAAATCCAGCACCGGTCGGATGCCTTGCTGATGCAATTCCTGCATCAGACTGGATAGCTGCGCCATGGTGCCAAGGCTCGGCATCGTACTGCGGTAGTCCGATACGGCATAACCGCCGTCACTGTTCGGCTCTGGCGCTTTAAACAGCGGCATCAGGTGCAGATAATTGATGCCGGTTTGTTTTAAGTACGGGATCCGCTGTTTTAAGCCGTCAAAATCGCCGGCAAATAAATCAACGTAGCAGGCCGAACCCAGCGCCTGATTGCTTTTGTGCCAGTGCTGCGGCGCGGCATCTTCCGCCTGCAGATATTCCGGCCGCTGCGCCGCGCTTTTTGCCAGCAGTTTCAGCAGCTGCTCCAGCTGATAATAACAGTCAAACAGATCGCCATAGAGTTGCAGATACAAACCCAGCAGCTCCGGTAGCACTTGCGCCAAACGCGGTTGTAATTCCGGCCAGCTGGATTTGGCGGCGGTTTTTAAACTGGCGCTGTGGCGTTTGAGGAGGGTCTCCGCTTCACGCTGTAACAATGCCGGCTCAGCCAGCAACTGGGCAATAGTGTTTGGCATATCGTCTGGTCCGTTTCTCGCCTTGTCGGCACGCTTTCTATTTATTGTGTGGCGATCTCACTCTGCCAGGCACAGTGAATCGTTATCGTTTAGTTTTACACCAGTTCAGCGCTAG
>JAIXSW010000032.1 GCA_027484495.1 Gammaproteobacteria bacterium | reverse complement strand
TATAATATTTACCAGCAACTTTCCCCGGACGACGGATGCTAAATTTGCTTTTTGAGCATGACAGGATTATTTGATCACTGAATTTTTTGTAGAAATCAATAAACCCGTATTGCGCCCTCGGATGCAGTAATGAAAGAGCCCTAAAAGAATCCTCATCCTTTCGAACTTTATATGATAGCGGAACTGTATATTCCGATCTTAAATCCCTGCAAAAAAGATACTCCATCACATCAGGGAACAAGCTCTTTCCAGATTCATGTTTTTTCAAATGCCAATAGAAGCCCAAATTACTAAATATAATTGGCACCTCATATGGACACGTCTCCGTCAAAACAACTCTGGTCGAATCTTCTTTTTTAACCCGACGCATCCCCTTTTTCATTTGCGCCAGCACTCCTTAATTTTCTTCAAGGTGTCGTATTTAAAAGAATGGAATCGACCATCTACAAACCCTGTTTTAAAGCTATAACCTGCCAGCTCTTTTCTCTTCTGCGTAGACAACGCCTGCAGAACTTTTCGTGAAAACTTATGCTTTGTTGAAAACAACAGGCCGCGATAAAAAACATCCAATTCATCCAGCGCACAACCACCAACATAACTCTTATGCACGTAGTTGTAATATATACCCGTCTTTATCTCAATCCCGGTCATAGGGTCGACAATATGATAGTTTCCTGTAAGCGCTCTTATTCTGTTCTTTAACAGCAAGAAATCCGTAGGGTACTGAAAACTCGAAAGATAACTTGCGAACGAATTTATCAAACGCCCTTTAATTCTAGAAACCTTGTCTTTCGATATATCGCACGTAACCCTTCTACGGGGATGACCACTCACACTCTCTGCCGAGTGATCATTATAGATTCGGATGTGGTAGCCAAGAAAATCAAAGCAATACACAATCTTCTCTTTTTCCTGATTTTCTTCTTTACTAGCCCTAGCAACAGGGTGGAATATCCGCTTGCTAGCTTGGTGAAAATCCAATCCTTCAGGTAATAGCTCTTCTAATTTAGCCTCAAACTCTGAGCGAGGAACATCACCGGATGTAACTATAAGAATATCATCAACAAATCTTGCATAATAAAACACACCTGGGGCAGACCTTACTTTCAAGTCGAAGCTATTAAGATAGAACTCCGATAGAGTCGCGCTAATCCCCAACCCTCTTGGAATACCACTAATATTATTAGCTTCCAGAACCGTGAAAAATTTACTCAACAAAACTAAAGTCTGCCAAGAGCAACGCCCATCAGCCATCAACCCTTCGAGCAATACCTTTCTATCTACACTTTCATAAAATTTTTTAATATCCAATCGATACACATGATACGAACTGCTTTCTTTAAACAGAGCAGTTGCATTAGAAATTATCGACTGGCGATCCGACTGTTTTATATAATAATTAGCACGTATATTCCTAGAAACTAGTCTAGCCACCAGACTAGAGGGTAAATCATTAAACACATAGCCTACATCTTTACCTAGATTTATCTGACGAAGACATCCATTAAAAATACTGCCTGAACTCAACAGCCCAAGGGCTGCGTTCGCCACACTCGTCCTGTGCTCTCTATTTTGCAGAGCGGGATTTTTCATTACATCTTGAAAGCCGATGCAACTTTCTAATTTTTTGCTTGTGTACGGTATTTCTATCATCGTTATCCGCCACTCTAAACAGGATCTTCGAGATACAAACGGAGGCAAACTACCCCCTGCTCTCCAATGTATACTTTCGGAAAGCAATGTATTTCGTAAAACCAAATTTTATATATGGCTTTCCATTTTGGGCTTTAAATGCAACACCGACCACGATAAAGTCAGCCCCCTGAAGGTCATCAATATCCTTCAGACGAAAGTCCTCCATCAGATCGTTTTCTAAATCTTCATCCTCGATGAGGATACTTGGCTCAGTTTTATAATCACCACAATTAAGCCAAAGGGCTCCATTATTTTTATTGACGTTATTGATACGCCCCCAGAAGACCCTAGCTTCACCAATAGGGGCATCAGGGATTCTTTCTTGCGAAACCAGATAATCTGCCAGCGTACCCTGGATGACAATACGCCCATTATCTGCAACCATTTTTACGGTCGCATCATCCTCGGGGTAATCCGGATTACGTGACAAGCTGGTTAATATCTGGCGCAATGATTTGTTTTCGGGGTAATCCCCAATACTGGAATACATTCTTGTAGTACCCCAGCGAGATTCTTTTCCCGGCTTTGGTGCTGGTGCAGCCACGTCAATAGTCTGCTTTCGCTGTTTATCCAGATCGACGAGAATTGTGGCCGGATCACCTGAAGTAGAATCACCATCATCATCAGGAATCAATGTGATTTTTTTGTCGCACTCACTAGCGTGATGCGCAGCGAAGCAAGGGGCCCGATCAAATTTCTCTGTAGAGAAACCTTTGACAAACCAAGACTTTTCACCGCAGACATCACATGCGATGTTGCCCCGATATTTTTCGGGGTCTTGCTGGTACAGGGTGACAGTGCAGTCAGTGCCGTCCGGCACATAGGTAACCGTTTCCATTCAGCATCCCCGCCAAATGAACGCCTGAGCGTTTCAACCATGCCAGTAACGGGATGGCTCTAGCCACAGCACGCATCCCTGCCGGTCGAGACTACCAGCAGAAATTTACCGGCGATATGCCACCTCGAAATTTAACCGCTTGGTCAGCTGTAGCGCAGATTCGGGCATTAGCTGGCCTGCATACTCTCTTCGCACCTGAGTAAGGGGGCCAAGGCCAAGGGAAAAGGGCCTGACGAGGCCGCAGTAAAGCGATTGACGATGCGTCACATGTCGCGACTGGACACAAGTCACAGAGAAGCAACCAGGGACATAGGGCGTGGGGGTATCAACCATGCAAAGAGCAATGAAGGCAGGGTGCCCCTACACCACTGCCGGGGGGGAGGTACGTTTACGATGGTACCTAGATGGCAGCTAGCTGACCTGGAACCCAGCCGGATAGCCACAACTGGCTACACCGACCTGCTCGCTGGGTAGAAACTCCGAGTAGAGTCAGAAAAAAGCCCAGTAACTCATTGAATTATCGGGCTTTTCTATGGATGACAGGAAGATAGAAGCTTGAACTCTACAACGGTATTCCGCTGTGAAAACGAAACTCTTCGTCCGGGCTTTCAATCAGCTCACACTCTGCCGCCCTCACCTTTCCAATCACGGCATCTACGTCCACCGCATCACCGTACTGATAGGCAAGCTTCAGGTAACCTTGGTAGTGGCGTGACTCGCTTTTCAGCAGACCGAAGTAGAACCTCCCCAGCTCCTCATCTAAATGTGGCACCAGCGCCTCAAAGCGCTCGCAGGAACGCGCCTCAATGAATGCCCCCACTACCAGCGTATCTACCAGCTTGGCAGGTTCATGATTACGCACCACCTTCCTCAGACCAGATGCATAGCGTGCAGCAGACACTGGGCGCAGCGGCACACCACGCTTCTTCATGATTCTAAGAACCTGTTCGTGATGAACCAGCTCTTCGCGGGCCAGACGAGACATGAAATTGATAAGGTCAAGGTGCGTGCTGTATTTGGCCATCAGGGCCATGGCTGTTGAGGCGGCCTTGTATTCATTGTTCTTATGGTCAATCAGCAGGGTTTCCTGATCCGCCAATGCGGCGTCAACCCATGCCTGAGGTGTCCGGCAGCCCAAAAAATCGTGGATTTCCGGCAGGTTCACAGGCTGGCCTCATTT
>JAIXSW010000194.1 GCA_027484495.1 Gammaproteobacteria bacterium | reverse complement strand
AGATATTTAATCGTTTATTTTCAACAACTTACTTTTAGTTATTTTATTTCAGACTGTCCGCGGACACTTTTTCTGTCCGCCAGCCTTGCTGACGCCATAGCGCGGACAACGATCAGCCATAGCGCGGACAGCTACATCATTCACAGCAAACCGGAGGTCTTGATGGCGCATTATTTATTGCTGTATCAACTGAGCACAGACTATCTGCAACGACGAGGCGAATTTCGCGATGCCCATTTGCAATTGGCCTGGCAGCTGGCCGATCAGGGCCTGCTGCTGCTTGGGGGCGCTGTCGGTGATCCGGTTGAAAGCGCGATGCTGTTGTTTCAAACCGATGATCAGGCACAGATCGCAGCGTTTGCCGCAGCCGATCCTTATGTGCAGCAAGGACTGGTCACCAGCTGGCGTATTGTGCCCTGGCTGACTGTCGCCGGCCCGTTGGCCGCAACCCCGCTGAAAAGTGTCGCAATCGAGCCGGTGGACGTCAGTTAATTGTTGCTTTGTTGTTTCAAACTTTTACAGTAGTCGCATGCCAGCCTGTACAGGCCGGTGTTCGCCGATTTCTTTGCATTGTTGTCGCTGCCCTGGTCGCAGCACTGTTTCGGAGCCTTCATGAAACGATTTACCTTGTCTGTACTGAGTCTGAGCCTGCTGCTGGCCGGTTGTCAGCAAGCCGCGCTAGCGCCACAACAGGCCGCCAGCCAACTCCCTGCCGGTATTGAATTAATCAAAGATGCCAGCGTATCCGGCAGCAGTGTTGCTATCCCCTATAAAAAGTATCGACTGGCCAATGGTCTGACCGTCGTGGTGCATGAAGATCAGTCCGATCCGCTGGTGCATGTCGATGTGACTTATCACGTTGGCTCAGCGCGGGAAGAGCCCGGCAAATCCGGTTTTGCGCATTTTTTTGAACATATGATGTTCCAGGGCTCTGAACATGTTGCAGATGAGCAACATTTTAAAATCATCACCGAAGCCGGCGGTGAGATGAACGGCTCGACCAACAGCGATCGCACCAATTATTACCAGACAGTGCCGGTCAATCAGCTGGAAAAAGTCTTGTGGCTGGAATCCGATCGGATGGGCTTTTTGCTCGATGCCGTCACTGAAAAGAAATTTGAAGTACAACGGGAAACGGTGAAAAACGAACGGGGTCAGAGTGTCGACAACAGACCTTATGGTCGCTTGTCTGAGCGGGTCGCCCAGGCGTTTTATCCGGATGGCCACCCGTATTCGTGGCCGGTCATTGGGCATATGGCCGATTTAAACCGCGCCAATGTCAATGATGTGAAAGCGTTTTTCCTGCGCTGGTACGGTCCGAATAACGCCACCCTGACCATCGGCGGCGCCGTCAAAGCCGAAGATATTTTACCGCTGGTACAACAGTATTTTGCCGCCATACCACGCGGACCTGAAGTGACGCCGACAGCAAAAACATCTGTCAGTTTAACAGCTGACCGGTATGTCTCGATGGAAGACAATGTGCATTTGCCGCTGTTGTATATGGCATTTCCGACGGTTTATGCCCGCCATGACGATGAAGCGGCACTGGATATCCTGGCCGAGATTTTGGGCGGCGGCAATAACTCGCTGCTGTACAAAAATCTGGTGAAAACACAAAAAGCGGTGCAGGCCCAAACCGGGCATGGCTGTCAGGAACTGGCATGCGAGTTCACTTTACTCGCCCTGCCCGCGCCGGGTGCCGTGCAATCGCTGGCCGAAACCGAACAACAAATCCGTCAGAGTCTGGCGGAGTTTGAACAACGTGGCGTCACCGACGACGACCTGAACAAGGTCAAAGCCAAAATGGAAGCGGCCAGTATTTTTGCGCTGCAAAGCGTGGAAGGCAAAGTCAGCCGGCTGGCTGCTAATGAAACCTTTTTTGGTGAGCCGGATCTGGCTGCTGCTGACTTAGCGCGTTATCAGCGCGTGACCAAAGCCGATGTAGAGCGGGTCTATCAGCAATACCTCAAAGGCAAAGCGGCGGTGGTGATGAGTGTGGTGCCTAAAGGCCAGCGCCAGCTGATTGCCAAAGCGGACAACTTCACGCCGGTGACGCATGATTTTGGCGGCCCTTCCACCACTAAAGCCGAAGATTTGCAGCTGCGCCGCACCCAAGACTCGCTGGATCGCAGCAAGATCCCTGGCGCCGGCGCCAATCCGGCTGTCGGCTTGCCGGCGACCTGGCAACAACAACTCAGCAATGGCATCCGCGTACTTGGCGCGCAAAGCCATGAAACGCCGACCACGTCTTTACTGCTGCGGGTGCCGCTGGGTCTGTACGATGAAACGCCGCAGCAGGCCGGGATCAGTCAGTTGTTGGCGGCTATGCTGGATGAAAGCACTATGCTCAAAACCACCGAGCAGATGAGTCTGGCACTGGAAAAGCTCGGCGCCAGCATCAGTTTTTCCGCCGGTGACGAATATCTGGAAGTGTCCGTACAAAGCCTCAGCAAACACCTGCCGCAAACCCTGGATCTGCTGATGGAAAAACTGCTGTTGCCAGCTTTTAACACTGAAGACTTCAGCCGGGCCCAGCAACAAACTCTGCAGTTCATTCAGCATTCGGAAAAAGACGCCGGTTTCCTCGCATCCCGCGCGGTACAGCAGCTGATGTATGGCAACCATATCAGCGCCTATCCGAATCAGGGCACATTACAATCGGTCAGCGCACTGAAGGTAACCGACATCAAAACTTATGCGCAGCGGCTGTTAAAACCGGCGCATGCTGAGCTGATTCTAGTGTCTGATCTGCCACAGGCTCAGGTAGTGGCCGAGCTGCAACCGCGCTTACAGCGCTGGTCAGGTGATGCGCCAACGCGCAACGTACAAATCCCGGATGCTGTAGCTAAAACCGGCACTATCTATCTGATTGATAAACCGGACGCGCCGCAGTCTGAGATCCGCATTGTCAAACGCAGTCTCAGCCGTGACTTTACCGGCGAATACTTCCGCTCAGGCCTGATGAACTTTGTGCTAGGCGGCAATTTTAACAGCCGGATCAACCTGAATCTGCGTGAGGAAAAAGGTTATACCTATGGCGCCACCAGCTATTTCAGTGCCGATCGCTATGCCGGGATTTATCTGGCGTCAGCCGCAGTAAGGGCCGATGTGACCGGTGCATCCGTGCAGGAATTTTTTAAGGAACTAAGCCGTTACCAGCAACAAGGCATGACACCGCAGGAGCTGGATTTTATGCGCAAAGCCATTAATCAGGCCGACGCGCTGGCTTATGAAACCCCGGGGGCTAAACTCGGCTTTATGGCGGCAATTCTGCAGTATGGACTGGCCAGTGACTTTACCACGCAGCGCAATCAAATCGTCCGTGACATCACGCTGGATGAGCTGAATCAACTGGCCAAACGCCATTTGGATCCGGCCAGCTTCAGCGTGGTGATTGTCGGGCCGGCGGCGCAAATCAGGCCACAACTGGAAACACTGGGGATGCCGGTAGAAAACTATAAGTTCTGAACAGATTGAATAGTACAGCCCGCTCACGCGGGCTTTATTCAGTAGCTGCTGTCAGAATGACGTCAGATCGGTATAGTCATCTTATCAGCACGTTCAAAAGGAGACTGAATGCTGCAACTTGCCCGCGGGTTGATTCTGGCACTGACGTTGAGCACGCCGCTGCATGCTGCTGACGTAGCGCCGCACACGCTGCAGATCGCAACCAGTCTCAGTCAGTCGACTTTATCCAGCCAAATCGAACAACAATTGCAAAGGGCTTACAGCAGACTCGGTTACCAGATGCAAGTGGTACGGTTACCGGCCGGGCGATCGTTACAAATGACCGATCGTGGCCTGTATGACGGCGAATTATTCCGCATCGATGGGGTGCAGCATGAGTTTCCCCAGCTGCGACAAGTGCCGGTACAACTCGCCAGCATTGAATTGCTGGCGTTTGTCCGTTCCGAGCAGAAGGACATGTTACGCGACTGGATATTGATGAAAAACGTCCGGGTCGGATTTGTCCGTGGTTTTCGCTTGGCCAGTCAACTGCAGTATGCCGGCCACCCGGTGCCGGTGACTACGCTCGAACAAGCGGTAGGTATGTTGGTGCAGGGCAAAATCGACGTGTTACTGGAAGATCAGCAATCGGTGCAAAGTGTTCTGCCCGCCAAAACTGAGCAGGCCGGCATCTCGATGCTGCCAGGTACGCTGGCACGCGCTGGTTTGTATCATTATCTGCACCAGCGCCATAGCGATTTATTAGAACCACTGGCGACTGTACTGAAAAAAACTGTTGCCGGAGCCAAAGATAAACGCCCTTTGCCCAAACCGGTTCAGCCCGCATTGGATGACTGAGCCGGCGCGCGCGTTCAGACTGCACGCAGGCTGTGCGCAGAATAAAAAAATCCCTGCCAAGCAGGGGTTTTTCATAAGCGTATCCGTTATTGCGCTAAAGACGCATCGCGGGCGGCTTTAAACTCTTTGCCTTCATACCAATTCGGCCAGGCGCTGGTGTCATCTGCCAGCTCGCGGCCCACGCGGTAATACAAGAACATGTCTTGCTGTGCACCACGCAGGTCCCAGCTGTCTTTGTACTCGTCTTCCACTTTGTGGTAACAGCACTTATTAAACTCTTCACGCTGTTTGATGCCCCACTCTTTGCCGTGGTCGACACTGTCTACCCCACCTTTGGCGTACAACATCGGTACGCCTTTTTTCGCCAGATTAAAGTGATCTGAGCGGTAGTACGAACCGGCTGCCGGATTATTTTCCGGAGCGATATAGCGGCCTTGTTGTTCAGTGTACTTTTTCAGCAGCACTTCCAGCTCGGAGTTACCAAACCCGACTACCGTCATATCTTTCATCGGGCCATCGACGTTGATCACGTCCATATTAATGCCGGCGACTGTTTTGTTCAGCGGGAACACCGGATGTTTGGCATACCAGGCTGACCCCAGCAGGCCGCGCTCTTCCGCCGTCACAGCAACAAACGCGATCGAGCGTTTTGGTTTCGGCTGCGCCGCATAATATTCCGCCATGGCGATTAACGCGCCGGTACCGGAAGCATTGTCTTGCGCGCCATTAAACACTTTGTTAGTCGGATTGGCGAAATCGAGACCCAGGTGATCCCAGTGCGCCATATATAAAATGGCTTCATCCGGTTTTTCACTGCCTTCGATGATGCCAACGACGTTGCCGGAAGTCAGCTCACGCACATTGCTTTTCACCGACACTGACGCTTTGATGCCAAGTGGGATCGGCGCAAAATCTTTGCTCAACGCTTTTTTGCGCATCGATTCGATGTTTTCACCAATGACACCAAACAAAGTATTGGCCGATTCAGTGGTGACCCAGCCTTCGATGGCGGTGCGATCGGCATTTTTGTTTGGATTAATCAGGTCGAACTTGGTGGCTGAACCACCAGCAACCACATGCCAGCCATAAGAGGCGGCATCGGTTTCGTGCACAATTAACGCGCCGGCAGCGCCCTGACGGGCCGCTTCTTCAAACTTGTAAGTCCAGCGACCGTAATAGGTCATCGCATTGCCGGTGAACAGTTTCGGATCCTGCGTGGCATAACCCGGATCGTTAACAAACATCACCACAGTTTTGCCTTTGACGTCGAGGCCTTCGTAGTCGTTCCAGTCGTATTCCGGCGCGACGATGCCATAACCGACAAATACCAGCTCTGAATCTTTGATTTCGCTGAATTCAGTCACGCGCGTGGTCCAGGTAAACATCTGGTCGCGGTATTTAAACGGCGCCGGCGCTTTGTCGCCACTGAAGGTCATTGCCGACACTTCTTTTGGATCGATTTGCACCAGCTGTACCGGCTGAATATATGTGCCGTCCGGCTGTGGTTTTAAACCAATGCGTTTGAACTGTTCAGACAAATAAGCCGGGGTTTTTTCTTCGCCTTTGGTGGCTGGCGCGCGGCCCTGGAATTCGTCAGACGATAAGGTTTTGATGTATTCAGCAAGCTTGGGGTTGAACTCGGTGTCCGGCAGTGCTGCAGGGGCTGTGGTTGCTGTCGCGACCGCCGCTTCAGCCGGGGCCGCTGTCGCTGCCGCCGGTTCCGGCTGCTTTTGACAGGCCGCCAGGCCAAGGCAGGCGCTGAGCGCTAACCATGTTCCTGAAAACCAGAATTGTGGTTTCATAAAATCTCCATCACCTGAGGTGATTGTTGTCGTTATGGGGTTGCCATCGGACTGACAGCGCTCTGATGTTACTAAAGCAGGCGCTGAAGCACCAGTATGACCGATCTCAGACCGGCCACAGTTAATCGCATCCATTCGTTAGCGTGTGCGATCCGCAGCGCCCCAGGCCGGCGGCGGCAGTGCAACCGGCCGGGTTAAATCAAAGGCAACGGCAAATTCGCGGCCGGGCCGGCTTAAACGGTAAGTCAGCGTGTGGCCCGGTTCCAGTGTGAAAGACCAGACATTCGCCGGCGCGGCGGTTCTGCCAAGCGCCTGAAACATCAGCTTGCTGTAGGCATCAGCAGGAAAATTCTGCGTCAATGCAGTTGCTGCGTCAGCAGATGTACCACCGTACATCGTCAACTGATCATGGCTGCCATCCTGATGCCGGTGATCATGTTTGAGTTGTAAACCTTGCGGCAACGCGCGCAATACCCAGGTACGGGAACGATCTTCTCCGACATGGAACGGCATCCGCACTTCGCCATTGCGACAGTCCGCGACATGCACAATCAAAGCTTGCTCGGCCATCGCCGCATCTTCTGGAGACTGGCTGATTAACTTGCCGGCAAAAGCTTTGCCGCAATAAGGCTGCAGGGCTTGTAATAACGCAGCATCAGCGGCAGTTGCCGTCACGCTGTAACTGCCAGCAAACAATGTGGCCACTAAAAACAACGGTGTAAATTTCATCTTGAATGTTCCGGTATGTACTAGGGCGTGTTGGTGTTTGTTTTTGCGCCAGTTTGGCCTCTTTTTATGCAAGGCAGTGCGAGAGTCGTGTAGTTAGTCTACACAAACGAGCACTAACGCCGCAGAAAGAGCGGCCAAACGCTGCCCTGCGGGTTCGTTGGTGGCGCTTT
>JAIXSW010000142.1 GCA_027484495.1 Gammaproteobacteria bacterium | reverse complement strand
TGAATTGGCACGAAAGGTCGATTTTTGTTCGGTCGGAACCAACGATTTAACCCAGTACCTGCTGGCGGTCGATCGGAACAATCCGCGGGTCGGCAATTTATACGATGCAATGCATCCAGCCGTATTAAGAGCGCTTAATCAGTTAGGCCAACAAGCCCATGGTTTGCAGTTTCCGATCAGTATCTGTGGCGAACTTGGCGGTGAGCCGCTTGGGGTATTAACGCTGGCAGCGATGGGCTTTAACAGTTTTAGTATGAACCATAGTAATCTGGCCAAAATCAAATGGTTATTGCGCCGAATTGATTTAGCTGAACTGCGGTTGCTGTTGCCGGACGTGTTGGCCTGCCAATCGCCAAAACAGGTCAGAGTGCTGGTCCAGCGTTTCCTTGATCAGAAGCAGTTGTTGAATCAGTTGCGCGCCTGATCGGCTTCGATCGTAGAACCGCCATAAAGCCCTTGGCTTTCCCGCCGGTTCTCGTATCATGTGGCCTTTAATTTTTCATCTGCTGACGAGTTGTCTAATGTCGCCATCTTATCTGGTATTCCCACAAATTGACCCGGTGATTTTCAGCCTGGGTCCGCTTAGTATCCGTTGGTACGGGCTGATGTATCTGATTGCATTTGTCATGGCCAACTATCTGGCGAATCGCGCCGCAGATAAGCCGAACTCAGGCTGGACGCGCGATCAGGTCAGTGATTTGATGTTTTACGGTTTCCTCGGTGTGGTGCTGGGTGGCCGGGTTGGCTACGTACTGTTTTACAACTTCGGTGAGTTTCTGGCCGATCCGCTGTATCTGTTCCGCACATGGGAAGGCGGCATGTCGTTTCACGGCGGTGTGCTGGGCGTGTTGACTGCTATGTGGCTGCTGAGCCGGAAGTTTAATAAAAGTTATCTGCAGCTCGGTGATTTTGTTGTCATGCTGTTGCCACTAGGTCTTGGTGCAGGCCGGATCGGTAACTTTATTAACGGTGAATTGTGGGGACGTACTGCAGAGGTGCCCTGGGCCATGTTATTTCCGGGCGCCGGCCCGTTGCCGCGTCACCCAAGTCAGCTATATGAATTCTTTTTCGAAGGTATAGTGCTGTTTTTAATGCTGGTTTGGTACAAAAAACGCAATCCGCCGGCGGGCAATATTGGTGGTCTGTTTCTGCTGGGCTATGGCGTTTTCCGCTTTGGCATAGAGTTTTTCCGCGAGCCGGATGCGCATCTTGGCATCCTCAGTCTTGGCATGTCGATGGGACAGTGGCTCTGTATGCCGATGATCCTCAGTGGTATTGCCTTGATTGTTTGGGGTTATCGCCGCGAAGGGAGTAAAGCATGAAACAGTATCTGGATTTGATGCGTCATGTGCTGGAGCAGGGCCATCGGAAAACCGACCGCACCGGCACAGGTACCATTAGCGTGTTTGGTTATCAGATGCGCTTTAATCTGGCTGAAGGCTTTCCTTTGGTCACCACCAAAAAATGCCATTTGAAATCGATCATTCATGAGCTGCTGTGGTTTTTACAGGGCGATACCAATATCGGATATCTGAAAGCCAATGGCGTGTCGATTTGGGATGGCTGGGCTACTGACGACGGTGAATTGGGCCCGGTTTATGGTGCGCAGTGGCGCAGTTGGCTGGGGGCTGATGGTCAGGTCATTGATCAAATCAGCCAGCTCATCAACGACATTAAACGCACTCCCGATTCGCGCCGGCTGATAGTCAGTGCGTGGAATCCGGCCTTGTTACCCGATACGCAGTTTTCGCCACGCGAAAACGCTGCAAAGGGTAAACAGGCGTTGCCACCATGCCATACGTTGTTCCAGTTTTATGTCAATGACGGTAAATTGTCTTGTCAGCTGTATCAGCGTAGCGCGGATATCTTCCTCGGCGTGCCGTTTAACATCGCCAGTTACGCGTTGTTAACACTGATGGTGGCGCAGGTCTGTGACCTTGCGCCCGGTGATTTTATCCATACCTTTGGTGACGCGCATTTGTATCTGAACCATCTGGAACAGGTGGAACTGCAACTGAGCCGCACACCTTACCCGTTACCGCAGATGAAGCTGAATCCGGCAGTGAAGGATATTTTTGCTTTTTCCTATGCCGATTTTGAACTGCAGGGCTACCAAGCCCATCCGCATATCAAAGCGCCGGTCGCGATCTAACGCAGTCAAAGCCTCATTGCAGTAGCCTATTGTTTTCCAGCAGAGCCGGTGATAAGCCGGCTTTTTTACAGCGAAAAACTGCTGAATGACTTCACCATGGTTTTATTTCAGTATTTTTTGCCGCTGCTTTAAACCATTGGCAACAGCCTTGCGACTACACTGACAACAACAATTTAAGATGGAAATTGCATCCCGATGCAGCAACAGGTGGAAACCTGGGTTAATCAGGCAAAAAAAGGTGATCAACAAGCTTTTTATCAGTTGTATCATCAATTTAAAGGACGGGTTTATGCAATCTGCCTACGCTTGCTGGCCGATCGCGGCCAGGCCGAAGATGCCACGCAGGAAGCCTTCGTGCGGGCCTGGCAGCAACTACCGGGATTTCGCGGTGACAGCAGTTTTTCGACCTGGTTACACAGTATCAGCAGCCGCACGGCCGTCGATTTATGGCGGAAAAACAAAGTCATGCGATTGGTTGTTGATGAGGAACCGGAAGAACAAGGTTATCTCGATGTGCCGGAAATGCCGCAGCTGGAGCAGGCGATTTTGCGCCTGCCGGCTCAGGCCCGCGCTGTTTTTGTGTTATTCGCGCTGGAAGGTTATCAGCACAATGAAATTGCTGAGTTGCTCGGAATCGCCGAAGGCAGTAGTAAAGCCCAATATCACCGGGCAAGACAGTTATTACGGAGTTGGTTAGATGAAAACTGAGCAGCAGTTAGATGCACTGATTTCACAGTTAGCACCAGAGGTTGAACCTCAACGCGACTTATGGCCAGAACTGTCCGAACGGTTGGTGCCGCGCCGGCAACCGGTTTACCGCAACTGGCTGGGGGTAGCTGCAGCCGCAGTACTGACTTTCTGGTTCTGGCCACAGCAGCCGGCAATCGAACCGCAGCTGAGCTTTGAAACCGCCGAATCAACTGATGATAGCAGGTTGCTGTTAGCGGTCAGTCAGCAGCTACAACAGCAACTGAACGCTGAACAAACCCGCCAGCTTAAAGGGTTAAAGCAAGTACCGGAAGGATTTACGGACTGGTCACGGCAACTGTTAATCTGGCACAAAGCTCAGGGGCAGATTGAGCTGGCATTACAGTTTCAGCCGGATGACCAAAAATTAATTCAACAATTACAACGTATTCAGCAACAACAACTTAGCTACATTGCCAAACTGGTAAAAACCAGCGAACTGACTTAGGAGTACAACCATGGATCTATCAACGAAACAACAATTGAAACTGACAGTGCTGGCGTTGGCTTTATTACAGGCGCCAGCCTGGGCTGCCGGCGAGGCGATTGACCAAAGCCGCACTGTCAGTGCCACCGAAAAAATCGAAATTGAAAATATGCGGGGTGAAGTGCGGATCGTCGCCGTCAAAGGCAACAAATTCAGTGTCAAAGGCACGCTGGACGAAAAAGCTGAAGGCTATGAGCTGACTTCGGAGAAAGGCGTCACCCGTTTTCAGGTCAAAATGCCACGCACTATTTACGGTGGCTGGAATTCGGAGAAACAAGAAGGCTCAGACCTGACTATTGAAGTGCCGGTCGGCAGTGAGCTGAAATTCAGTGGCGTTAATGCCAATGTCAGCGCCGTCGGCGTCGAAGGCGGCGCGAAACTGACCACAGTCAACGGTGCGGTCAGTGGCGAGAAACTCAAAGGCGATATCGTACTGGAAACTGTCAACGGTCAGATCAACAGCGTCGACAACACCGGCCGCTTGCATCTGACCACAGTCAACGGTGAAATCAACGATAAAGGTTCAAGTGGTTCGCTGGAAGTGGAATCGGTGAATGGTGAGATCTCTATGCAAAGTAGTGCCCGGGAGGTTGAGCTCGAGGTTGTCAATGGCGAAGGTCAGCTGGACCTGAACGGTACTGAGCGGCTGGAGTTCAGCAGCGTCAACGGGGAGATCCGCGCCGTGCTGAAAAATAGTAAAAAACCGAAAGTATCTGCCAGCAGCGTCAGCGGCGCCAGCCGGTTAACGCTGGATGCTGATGTCAGTGCCCGCTTTGACCTCGAAGCCAGCGCCGGCGGGGATATCGACAATGGACTGACGGATGACAAACCAACCCGCGACAAATATGGCCCACGCCGCCATCTGGAATTTCGTACTGGCAGTGGCGAAGGCAATATCGAGATCTCAACGGTGTCCGGTGAAATTGAACTGAAGAAAAACTAGACCGTCTCGGTGAGGCCCGCAGTGTTGCTGCAGGCCTGTGGTTCAACCAGACCCACTCCGGTGGGTCTGCTACTTGCTGCAGCTTTAATAGCGATAATTCAGCTGCATGCCTAATAACCAGGCATCGTTGTCAAAATGCGCGTTCAGACCGGATTTATACAACGCCACTTGCTGCACATTGTATTCACGTTCCCGCACGTTTAACGCGTCCATCCACATCCAGCCGGCGGCCAGATCCAGCGTCCAGTGTGTTGACATTTGCTGGTTCATGCCAATGGTCCACCAGATGCGATCAGTAGTCGGCACCCGCGCGGTGCGATGTGATTGTTCGATTGGATTTTCGTCAAACGCCAGACCGGTTTTCAGCGTGCGGTCGCTTTGGACTTTCCAGCTCAGGCCCAGCGCGGCCGAGAAACTGTCGCGCCAGTGTTCAGGAATATAACCAATATAACCGGCTTGATTCAGATTCTGTGGCTGCTGTGTCGACAACGAAATAGACGGGGTGGCATCACGGCTGATGATATCAATCGACCGAAAGTCACTCCACAGTGTCCAACTCAGACTGGCCTGCCAGGACCAGGTAGCATTGAGCTGATGGTCAAGACTTAGCGCCAGGCTGGCAGGTGTAGTCAAAGCCAGTTCACTGGCTTCGGTCGCCAACGGATTGATGGCGAGTTTTCCGGTTTGCTTACTGATGGCGGGTAATGTAGGGCCTACCACGATAAAATTACTGTTACCGGCAACTTGTGCGCCTGTTACGGGGGTGTTGCTGATCACCGAATCGCCTTGCAGGTTAAACCGGATAGCGCTGTGATACGCCAGCGCGATGCGAAGATCAGGGTTTAACTCCCCATGCAGGCCAATGCTGTAACCAACAGCAAGGTCATCGCCAGTGACCGAATAGTGGCTTTGGCATACCAATGGGTTATAGACATCAGCCTTGTACAGTTGATTGATACCTGCGCCAAGTTCACATAAGCCATTGTGATCTTTAAATTTGGACAAGGTGCCTTCGGCATGATTCAGGCTGAGCCCTAAGCCAAGTGACCATTGTTCGGTCAGCTTGTAACCGGCAACCGCTGTGAATGCCAACACTTCAATCGCTGTTTCATCGGCAAAATAGCGTCCAGCCCAATCATCCTGATAATCGGCCGACAAGCCAAAAGGCACATAAAAACCAGCGCCAAGCGATAACTTGTCGTCCACCGGTGTGCTGTAAAACACAAAAGGCACCAATTCATTCAAACTATTTTGGCCATCGCTGCGACCAACCACGGCAGAACCCGCGGCATTTTGCGCACTGACTTGATTGTACTTGGTTTCGGCATGGATCAAATTCACACCACCAGCCCATTGTGCTGCTGACAATTCTGTAATAGCGGCCGGGTTAGAGTACACCAGACTGGCATCGGTGATTTGGGCGCCACGGCCGGCATAAGCATTGCCCATGGCACTGACCGACTGCTCAAAAAGTTTATAGCCTTCGGCCTGAACAAGCTGACTGTAACAAACTGCGGAGATTAAAACGGCGAGACTGGATTTTTTCATCAGGACATCAAACTCTGTGCATGAAAGGGGATTCTGGACGGACCAGTTTTAAAAGCGCCGCAGTATAAGGCGATTCACCGACGTGGCATAGCGGAACGTATCGCAGAAAAGTGTGATTAGTCGCAAATGACATTTGAGCTAAACGACTAATTAGTAGCGGAATTTGCTATCGCATCGAAACATTTTGTTGCAACTACGCTGGTTGGGGGTTGTATATCTTAATGATTTTAAAGCATAAAATTTATGATATCGGACATGGCATGACAGCTGCTAACTGCCAGCATCACAGTTTAAAAAATTGACCACCAGGCAAGGAATTCAACATGAACAATATCTCTCAACTTTCCAAAGCAGTCTCGCTGGTATTATTGACCTCGACGTTGCTGCTCAGCGGCTGCGAATCTGCCAATAGCAGTCCGGATACCGAGAAAAAGGACATCGTGGTCAGTATCCCGGTTGAGGCGGCCAAAGTTAGCCGTGGCGAAATCAGCAGCACTTACCGCACCACCTCTACGTTAGAAGCCAAAGCCGACGCTGAAGTAAACAGTAAAGCAACCGGCATCGTGCAAACCCTGTTGGTGGAAGAAGGTGATCATGTGCAGGCAGGTCAAGTGCTGGCGACTTTAGATACTGAACGCCAGCAGCTGGCGCTGGCCAAAGGCAAAGCAGATTTAGGTCAGTTGAAAAGTGAATTAGAACGTGTAGAGAAAATGCACCAGCGCAAATTGGTCAGTACAGATGTTTACGACAAATTGAAATGGCAGGTGGAATCGTTAGATGCATCGGTGCGGATGCAGGAGCTGGCGCTGCGGGATACCAAAATCATCGCACCAATTAGCGGTGTAATTGCCCGCCGTTACGCCAAAGTAGGGCAGCTCATCACCGAGTTCTCTTCAAAAGCTCTGTTCCATGTCGTGTCACAGCAATATCTCGAAGCGGTGATTAATCTGCCGGAACATCAGTTAACCCGCGCCAAAGTGGGCCAGACCGCATACCTGAACTTTGCCGGCATGCCGCAGTTGCAGGCGAAGATTATCCGCATCTCGCCAGTGGTTGACGCCACAACAGGTACCGCCCGGGTTACTATCGGTGTGCAAAATGACGACCTGAGCCTCAAAGCCGGCATGTTTGCCCAAATTGAACTGCAATACGACACCAAAGCTGCTGCCTTATTGGTGCCAAAACGTGCCGTACTGGCGATGGATAACAGCAGTTCAGTGTTTGTGGTCAAAGATGGCAAAGTGCTGCGCAAAGCGGTAAAAACCGGCTACGAAAATGATGCCATGATCGAAATCACCGACGGGATCACCGAAGGTGAAGAAGTAGTCACAGCAGGTCAGGCTAGCCTGAAAGATGCCAGCACTGTCACTGTGATCGCCAGCAACAGCTAATTCAGACCACACGGGAAGCGGCTCTGCTTCCCGTCCTTCCCATAAAAAAATACAACAGGAATGTGCTTATGAAACTGGTCAATGTCGCGGTGGCCCGTCCGGTCACGATCTGGATGTTTACCCTGGGGATCATGTTGTTTGGTCTGGTGGCTATGTCGCGTTTAGCGGTCAATCTGCTGCCGGATTTGTCTTATCCGACTTTAACTATCCGTACCGAATACGCCGGCGCAGCGCCAGCGGAAGTCGAGCAGCTGGTCAGTAAACCGATTGAAGAAACCGTTGGCATCGTCAAAGGCATCCGCAAAGTCGAATCGGTATCTCGTGCCGGTCGCTCCGACGTCATTATGGAATTCGACTGGGGTACCGACATGGACCTGGCTGGTCTTGAAGTGCGGGAGAAACTTGACGTCCTGTTGTTGCCACTGGACATTAAAAAGCCACTGTTACTGCGCTTTAATCCGAATCTGGATCCGATTTTGCGGCTGGCATTGACCCGCAGTGATGCACCGCAAGGACTCAGCAATGCGCAGCAAGTTGCGCTGCGCACCTTCGCTGAAGAAGATTTACGCCGTCGTCTGGAATCGCTGACTGGTGTTGCCGCAGTGCGCCCGGACGGTGGCCTGACCCAGGAAATTCAGGTGCTGATCGACAACGAAAAACTGGCGCAACTGAAGCTGGATATTAAAACCGTCAATGCCCGCCTGACAGAGCAGAACATCAACCAGTCCGGTGGTCGGCTCGAAACTGCGGCACACGATTATCTGGTCAGAACTATTAACCAGTTCGCCACGCTGGATGAAATGCGCAATCTGTATATTGCCACCGTCAACGGTAGCCATGTGCGGTTGTCGGATATCGCCGAAGTCCGCGATGCCTTTGTTGACCGCAACAGTATTACCTATGTCAACGGCAAAGAAGCCATTGAAATTGCGATTTATAAAGAAGGCGATGCCAACACCGTACAAGTGGCGAAAACATTGTTGGGGCGGTTAGACGATCTGAAAAAGAATTTGCCGACAGGGTATGAACTGACGCTGGTGTATGACCAGTCGACTTTTATCAGCGATGCAATTAATGAAGTGAAATCATCGGCCTGGCAAGGTGGTTTACTGGCGATGCTGGTGATCTATCTGTTCCTGCGCAATGTCTGGACCACGCTGGTTATCTCAATTTCAATCCCGTTGTCGGTGATTGCCACGTTCAATCTGATGCACAGTCAGGATATCAGCCTGAATATCATGAGTCTCGGTGGTATTGCATTGGCGATAGGTATGCTGGTGGATAATGCCATTGTCGTGCTGGAAAACATTTCCCGGTATCGTGAGCAAGGTATGGCGCCGCTGGAAGCTGCGAAAAAAGGAGCCAGCGAAGTTTCAATGGCGATCACTGCCTCGACATTAACCACAGTTGCCGTGTTTTTCCCGCTGGTATTTGTCGAAGGAGTTGCTGGCCAACTGTTCAAAGACCAGGCGCTGACCGTCACGTACGCGTTGCTGGCATCCTTATTAGTTGCATTGACGTTGATCCCGGCGATGGCGGCGCGTGAGCGCGTCGGCGTAGCAGAACCTGTAGTACTGGCTGCCGTGGAAAAAGTGGTTCCGGTTAAAAACTGGAAATACTGGCTGACTTTACCTTTGCAGTTGGTCGGCAAGTTAATCGGTGCGCTCATCTCTGGTGTCATTACCCTGTGGACTTTGATCTGGCGATTGATTTGTAAGATTTGCAGCCTGCTGTTTGGCCCTCTGGTCAATCTGGTGCAGCGTTTTATTGTCGCGATGGAACGTGGATATCGTCGTTCGTTGAAGTGGGTGCTGCAGGCACGTGGTATGGCGCTGACTGTTACGTTAGTCGTGACATTGGCCTGTTACGCGCTGATCCCTCGTCTTGGCTTTGACGTGATCCCAACCATGAGTCAGGGTGAATTTTTTGTCGAGCTGCATTTGCCGGTCGGAACTGCCATTGAGCATACCGACAAAGCGCTGAAACAGCTTGCAGCGGTTGCTGCAAAACAACCCCAAGTTGAGCGTACCTACGCTCAGGCTGGCACTGGCCAGCAAATGACAGTCGACCCGAGTATTGGTGGCAGTCATTGGGGCCGCCTAAACATCGTGTTAAAAGCTGGTACCAGTGCGACCGACGAGCAACAGGTTATGCAATCAATGCGTGATGCAGTAGCCGGTATGCCGGAAGTGACAGCGAAAATTGATACTCCTGAGTTATTCAGTTTCTCGACGCCATTAGAAATTGAGCTGGCCGGCCATGACCTTGGTAATTTAAAAGCGGCCTCTGAGCAAGTGGTGCGGGCGCTGGAAGCTCAGGACCGCTTTACTGACATCAAATCCAGTCTGCGGGCCGGTCAGCCTGAAATCACTCTGCATTTTGACCACGCGCGTTTGTCTCAGCTAGGCATGACGGCGTCTGACGTGGCAAAACGGGTGGCGAACTACGTCGGTGGCGAAGTCGCTGGTCAATACAGCATTCAGGACCGCAAAGTGGATATCCGGGTGCGTCTGGCCGAGCAATACCGTAATTCTGAGCAGGAACTGGCGCAAATTATTATCAATCCGGGCAGTGCATCACCATTGCCATTATCGGCAGTCGCAAACATCAGCCGTGAAATAGGTCCGAGCGAAATCACCCGCATTGGCCAACAACGGGTTGCGGTGATCAGCGCCAACCTAGCTTATGGTGACCTGGAACAAGCGACGCAGAATGCCCGTCAGGTATTAAACAGCCAGCAGTGGCCCTATGGCGTAACGGCGAGTCTGGTCGGTCAGAGTGAAGAAATGGAACGCTCGTACAATTCATTGATGGTCGCCCTGGCACTGGCCGTGTTTCTGGTGTATCTGGTGATGGCGTCACAGTTTGAAAACCTGCTGCAACCGATGCTGATTTTGTTCACTGTACCTTTGGCAGGGGCTGGTGCTGTGCTTGGCTTATGGCTGACGGATACTCGGATCTCGGTGATTGTCTTTATCGGTTTTATTATGCTGGCCGGTATCGTGGTGAACAATGCCATCGTGTTAATTGATCGGATCAACCAGTTACGTGCAGAAGGCTGGGCGTTAGCCGATGCCATTATTGAATCCGGCGGAACCCGTTTACGTCCGGTGTTGATGACGACACTGACCACTGTATTGGGATTGTTGCCAATGGTTTTTGGTGGCGAAGGTGCTGAATTACGTGCGCCAATGGCAATCACGGTAATTTTTGGTTTGTCTCTGTCAACGTTGCTGACGCTGTTTTTCATCCCGGTGATTTATCACCTGACCGCCCGTAAAACGGCCTGAGGAGTAACTCGTGATGGAACATAAACCTTTAGCACTGACCCGGTTTGCGTTAAACCGCCCGGTCACCCTGTGCATGATGTTTTTATCCTTTCTGGTGTTTGGTTTGCTGGCCAGCCGGATGTTGCCGCTGGAGAATTTTCCCGGCATCGATATTCCGGAGATTTATATCAATGTGCCTTATCCAAATGCCACGCCGGCAGAAATAGAACGCTTGATCACCAGGCCGGTCGAGGAAGCCTTGTCGACTGTCACCGGCATCAAAAAAATGCGCTCGTTCTCCAAAGAAGATTCGGCGGAAATTGGTCTGGAATTTAACTGGGAAGAGAACATCAATACCAAAAGTATTGAAGTGCGCGAGCGACTGGATGGCATCCGGCATTTGTTACCCAAAGATGTCGAACGGGTATTGGTCTTCCAGTTTAATACTAACGATATGCCGATTTTCCAGGTGCGTATCTCCAGTGAGCGCGATTTATCGATGGCGTATGACCTGCTAGAGCGTCTGGTGAAACGGCCGCTGGAACGGGTACAGGGCGTGTCGAAGGTTGAACTCTATGGTGTGGATAAACGTCAGGTCACAATCCGCTTGTTACCCGAACGGCTGCGGGCATTGCAATTGGATGCCGGCCAGCTTTTACAGACACTAAGCCAACAAAACTTTGCCATGACGGCCGGCGAGATCAGAAGCAAAGACGAAAGCATCCTGGTGAAACCCGTTGGCGAATTTGAGTCATTAGACCAAATTAAACAGCTGGCGATCGGCCGGGGCTTGCAGTTAGGCGATGTGGCTGAGATCAAACTGGAACTGCCTAAACGCGTGGAAGGGCGCCGGCTTGATCAACGCTATGCCGTCGGCATGAACGTGTACAAAGAATCGAATGCCAACTTAGTTGACGTATCACGTGCCGCGATGAAAGTAATAGATCAGGCCGGCAAAGATCCGGCTTTTAGTGGCATCAATATCTACGTGATGGACGATACCGCCAAAGGGGTGACGGACAGTCTGTCAAACGTACTGAGTTCCGGGATCACTGGTGCGCTGCTGGCATTTGGTGTGTTGTTTATTTTTTTACGCCATGTCCCGACCACTATTCTTGTCGTGTTGTCGGTGCCGGTGTCGATCAGCATTACATTGGGCATGATGTATTTCCTCGACTACAGCCTCAATGTGCTGAGCATGATGGGGTTAATGCTGGCCGTCGGCATGCTGGTGGATAACTCGGTGGTGGTGGTGGAAAGTATTTTCCGCGAGCGTGCGCTGGATGGTGATGTGCGCCGGGCGACAGAGCGGGGTGTCTACCGCGTCAGTCTGGCCGTTGTGGCTGGGACTGCCACCACTGCCATTGTATTTTTGCCAAATATCATCGGGCAAAAAGTGGATGTCACTGTATTCCTCGAACACGTGGCGATTGCTATCACTATCGCACTGACGGTGTCGTTACTGATGGCACTAACGTTGATCCCTCTACTGTCCACCCGGATCAAAAGTATCACTGGGGCAGAGAATGCGGCGCCTTCCAAACTGGATAAATTTTATGGCCGCACTTTGCGCTGGACGATGTCGCATCCACGTTGGTCCACTTTTATTGCGGTGATGTTATTGGCCAGTATTGCCATTCCCATGCAGTTTATCTCCGGTGGCGATGACAATGAAGGTGATACCAATCGCTTGTTCCTGAACTACAACATTCAGTCGAACTATGCGCTGGCAGAAGTTGAGCAGGAAGTCAGTCGCATGGAATCCTATTTGTATGCCAACAAAGAAAAATTCTATATCGATTCGGTGTACAGCTATTACACACCAGGATTTGCCGTCTCGACCATCATGTTTATCGACGAGTTACCGGTGCCGTTACAGCAAGTGAAAGACGCCATCCGCAAAGACTGGCCGGTGCTGGTGCGCGGTAAGCCGCAGTTTGGTTGGGGGGACGCCGGTGGTGGGATGCAACTGCATTTACTCGGGCCTTCGACTGAACAACTGACCAAGCTGTCACAGGATTTAGTGCCGGTACTGAGTCAGATCAAGGGATTGGAAGATGTGCGCTCTGAAGTGCAGGGCGGGCAGAAAGAGCTGCAGGTCCGGCTGCAACACGACGAATTACAGCGCCATGGGCTGACTGCGCAGAATGTGGCGCAGGCGATTAGTCTGGCGTTGCGCGGCAATAATTTACGCACGTTCCGCACGCTGGATCAGGGTGAAGTTCAGTTGCGGGTGTTATATGACGAAAAGGTGAGTCATTCGCAACAGGAACTGGAATCTATTCCGGTGAAACAACAAGGCACCGAAGTAGTCCGGCTGGCTCAGGTCGCCACTTTGACGGTCAGTGACCGGTTGGGCGAGATCCGGCGCTTTAACCGGCAAACTGGCCTCGCGGTTGGCATGAACCTGAATAAAGATCTGAAAATGGATGATGCCCGCGACCAAATCAAAAAAGTCATGGACCAACTGCAGTTACCACCAGGTTACAGCTGGTCGTTTGAGGGCAGCTTCCAGTATCAGGATGAAGCGCAAGGTATTATGCAAATCAACATGTTACTGGCTGTTGCGATGATTTATCTGGTAATGGCGGCGTTGTTTGAAAGTCTGTTATTGCCAACGGCGGTGATTGGCTCGCTGTTGTTCTCGATGGTTGGCGTGTTCTGGGCGTTTTTAATTACCGGGACCACGATGGGCATCATGGGGATGATCGGTATGCTGGTGCTGATGGGCATCGTGGTCAATAACGGTATTGTATTGGTGGACCGGATTAACCAAATGCGCGAGGAACAGCCGGACGCAGCATTGGTGCCGTTAATTGTCGAGGCCTGTGAAGCGCGGTTGCGGCCCATTCTGATGACCGTATCGACCACGGTATTGGGATTGATCCCACTGGCATTTGGCGATGCCACAATCGGCGGAGGGGGCCCGGGTTATGCACCTATGGCTATCGCTATTATCGGCGGTCTGGTGTTCTCGACGCTGACCAGTTTGTTGCTGGTGCCGTTGACATATTGGGGACTGGTGCGACTTGGAGTGAGCTGGAGCCGGTTTAATACCCGTGCGCGAAACCGCGCGGATCGCTGGTTACCAAAAGCGGCGAAGTCAGAAAGTTGAGCTGTGATTCCACGGCTGCGCATTGGTTCGGCGCTGCCGTGGACTTGGTCTGCGGATATTTTACTTGCCTGACGTTTGGCCAGTGCATACAATGGTGGCCTCCTGACTTGGGGGAGTAATCGCCATAAGCACCCTGCTTATGGGCTGTCGTCAACATACTTGTGCCAGTGCACATGGCGACAGCGGAACTTGCAACAGCAATGTTCTGATGAGACCTGAGACAGCGTCGTGGCCCAATGCGGGAGCCACAGCGTTGTCTTTGGCTAATCCCGCTGAGTACCCACATGGACGCTTTTATCTCCTCTTTTACCGGTGTCGCCATTGCTGAGATCGGTGACAAAACCCAACTACTGTCGTTATTCCTTGCTGCCCGGTTTCGTGCCCGTGGTGCGATAGTCGCAGGCATTTTAGTGGCAACATTACTTAATCATGCGGCTTCAGCCTGGTTTGGTGCCTGGGTTGCACAGTTTATCCCGGCCGGTTGGCATGCCTGGTTATTAGGCGGATCTTTTATCGCGGTTGCACTGTGGTTACTGATCCCGGATAAAGATGACAGCGAAGAAAACGCGATGCTGAAATATGGGGCTTTTGCCGCCAGTACTGTGCTGTTTTTCCTCGCGGAAATCGGTGATAAAACGCAAATCGCAACAGTGATCCTGGCTGCAACTTATGATGCCACCACGCTGGTTATTATTGGCACCACCTTAGGCATGCTGGCGGCGAATGTCCCTGTCGTGTATTTCGGTAAGTATATTCTCGA
>JAIXSW010000306.1 GCA_027484495.1 Gammaproteobacteria bacterium | reverse complement strand
GCTGTACACCGGGGCGCTGCTGAGGCTGAGCAGCACCACAGATGCCAGCGCGGAAAAACGAACATGCGTCATAAACATCCTTTTAATCCGTTGGGGGGCTGCTGCTGTGTAACTGCTGACAGCGTAACCAGGCCACAGTCAGCTGTTGCTGCGGCGCGATGCGTGGGGCCTCGGCGCTGCCGGCCGGAATTGTCTTGCGTTGCAGCCACCATTCAGCGCCTTGTTGCTGCCACTGGTAACCATATTGCGCATCACCACCTAAACATTGTACGCCGCGAAACCTGAGTCTGTCCGGTAGCGTCGCATCGAGATTGCCGCTATTGCGCAGCTGAATATCAACACGGCCTTGGTCTTGAGTCAGCTCAGTCTGCAGCTTTGCGGCCAGTGCTTCGCCCCGCACCAGCGCCTGTAATGTATGCAGCGGCCAGCTACGCTGGTCATCCGGCAACGGCAGGCGAAACCAGACCAGCCCCTGGATCTGCGGCAATGACTGACGGTGCAGCCAACTTAAAAAATCTGCCACCGCCTCAGGCCGACTGATCAAAGCCTGGCGTTGGCCCGCGATCGGCAGCGGCGTTTCACTTTCGACGCGGTCACCATCGGCTGTGGTGATCAGCGCAGAATGATAGGCCGGTAGCGCCAGAAACAGCGGGCAGGGCGTGTTCGCTGCAGCGCTTTGCGTCCATTGTTTTGCTTTAGTGCTGTCAAACAAACCTTGTGCTGGCGATAACACCGAGTGCAGTTGCAAGGTCAGTTGATCTGCCGCCTGACATAAAGCCGGATAGTCGGCAGACTGCAACCAATCCGGCAGCGCGGTGATTTGTAGCGTCATATCAGCGGGCAGCTGCGGGCGCAGTTGTTGTAGCCAGTCACGGTACGGTGCTAAAGCTGAGCGGGCGGCGTCATAGTCAATTTCGATTGCCTGCAGTTTGACTCCGGCTTGCTGCGCGGCGGCGATCTGCGGCGTCAGTTGTTGCCACAACACTGCGGCCGTTGGCAGTTGTCGTAGCTGTCCGTCCAGACGCAGCACCAGCGTGACTGGTCGTTGATCAATGGCCAGCAGTTGCCAGTCAGGACGAGCCGTGGTCCAGACCGGACCAGTGCTGCTGAGATGATATTGCAGTGACAGCAGCCGCAGCGCCTGAAAATCGGCGCGGCTTTGCGCTATCGCTTCGGCATGCGCAGGGCGCCAGACCCGTTGCCAGATATAAACATGCTGCGCAAAACTCTGTACCGGCTGGACCTGAGCGGGCGGTGTGCAGCCCGCTACCAGACATGTCAGCAGCCATGGTGAACAACGCCGCCAGGCTGATCGCATCACAGTGGCAGGTTAAATCCAGGCAAAAGCGTCGGCATACATATGACCACGCTCAGCGCCGGCTGCGAGGAAGGCATCGCGCACTGCTTTGACCATCGGGAAAGGTCCTGCGATATAAATGTCATAACCGGCTAAAGACGGAATGTCTGCCAATAAGGCTTCGTGCACCAGACCCGTGCGGCCGGTCCAATCCTGGCCTGGCTCCTGCAGCACAGTCACCAGCTGCAAACCCGGGCATAGTTCCTGTAGTTCAGCCAGCTCTTGTTGATAATACAAAGCGGCTTCGTTACGCAAACCCCAGTACAGTGTGACTGCGCGGCCATCCGGTTGCTGCGCCATGGCTTTGGCAATGCTGCAGACGTAAGAGAAACCGGTGCCGCCTGCCAACAGGAGTACCGGGCGGTTGCTGTCCGGACGCAAATACGCTTCGCCGAGACCAACCTGGATCAGCACAGTCGGGTTGTCCTGCAGATGTGTTAACGCCTGACCGGCATAAGCATCCGTCACGTTACCGCCAATTTGCAGTTCGATATAGTCATCGCCCGGTGCGCTGGCAATCGAAAAAGGCCGTTTGTCGCTGTCCGATAAAAAAATCTGCAGGTACTGGCCGGGCAGATAATGCACCGCTTCCTGTGGTTTTAACCGGACGCGCCGGACGCCTGCGGTTAAGGCTTCGATACTGATCACGTCGGCCAGTACTTTATTGCTGGCATGGGCTGAAAACTGTTCTGACATCGGTTTTTGTCTCTGACGGCTCAGGGCCGGATAAATGGATGGTGTAACACCAGATCACTGCCGGCAAAAGCCTGACAGCCATACACAAATTTTTGTTCTATATCCGCTGGACTGCACGGCGACGGGGCGTCGTAACGCACTTCGCCACTTTTTAACCGGCAGACACAGGAGGTACAAACGCCCTGACGACAGCGGTGCGGAAAATCGATACCGGCAGTTAAAGCCGCATCTAACAGGGTTTCTGCCGGACTTGCAGCAAAGGTGACGCCTGAAGGCTCAATCCGCACCAAAAACTTTTTGTCGCTCGTCAGGGAATCTGTCATCAATATAAACCCCGTGGCTGTGCCGGCAGCGGAATGCCGAGCGAATCCCAAATCTCATCGACTTTTTGCTTGATATCTTCCCGCATCACGATAGGTTCGCCCCATTCGCGCGTGGTTTCACCCGGCCATTTGTTGGTCGCATCCATGCCCATTTTCGAGCCGAGGCCTGACACCGGCGAAGCAAAATCCAGATAATCAATCGGTGTGTTTTCAATCAGCGTGGTATCGCGCGCCGGATCCATCCGCGTAGTAATGGCCCAGATCACATCCTGCCAGTCACGCGCGTTGATGTCATCATCACAGACGATGACAAACTTGGTATACATAAACTGGCGTAAAAATGACCAGACGCCCATCATCACGCGTTTAGCATGGCCCGGGTATTGTTTTTTCATCGTGACCACGGCGAGGCGATAAGAACAGCCTTCCGGCGGCAGATAAAAATCGACGATTTCCGGAAATTGCTTTTGTAACAGCGGAATAAAGACTTCATTCAGCGCCACGCCCAAAATTGCGGGTTCATCCGGTGGCCGGCCGGTGTAAGTGCTGTGATAAATCGGTTTCTCGCGGTGCGTGATGTGCGTCACGGTGAATACCGGGAACGAATCGATTTCGTTGTAATAACCGGTGTGATCGCCATACGGCCCTTCCGGCGCCATTTCGCCAGGTTCGAGATAACCTTCCAGCACAAATTCGGCGCTGGCAGGCACCTGCAAATCATTGCTGACGCATTTGACCACTTCGGTGTTGTCGCCGCGCAGCAAACCGGCAAAAGCGTATTCAGATAACGAATCCGGTACCGGCGTGACCGCGCCTAAGATGGTGGCCGGATCGGCACCTAATGCCACAGACACCGGGAAGCGCTGGCCCGGATGGGCTTTTTGCCATTCGAGGAAATCGAGCGCGCCGCCGCGATGCGACAACCAGCGCATAATGACTTTGTTTTTCCCCAGCACTTGCTGGCGGTAGATGCCCAGATTCTGCCGTTCTTTATGCGGGCCGCGGGTGACCGTCAGACCCCAGGTGATCAGCGGCGCGGCGTCGCCTGGCCAGCAGGTCATCACCGGTAATTTGGTTAAATCGACCGCGTCACCGCTTTTCACTACTTGCTGGCATGGCGCTTTACGCACTTCTTTTGGCGACATATTCAGCACTTGCTTAAAAATCGGCAGCTTGCTGAACGCATCTTTTAAGCCTTTTGGCGGTTCAGGTTCTTTTAAAAATGCCAGTAATTTGCCGACTTCACGCAGCGCCGATACTTCGGTTTGCCCCATGCCCAGCGCAACGCGTTCGGGCGTGCCGAACAGATTTGCCAGCACCGGAATATCGTAACCTTTTGGATTTTCAAATAATAAGGCAGGGCCACCGGCACGTAGCGTGCGGTCGGCAATTTCGGTCATCTCCAGCACCGGATCGATTTCGGCGCTGATGCGATGCAACAGGCCACGTTGTTCCAGTTGCGCGATGAAGTCACGTAAGTCTTTGTATTTCATTCAGGACCTGCTGAAAAGGCGCCGGTAATGGACCGGCATTATACAGTGAAGCCTGCGCGCGCCAAGCGGCGCGGCAACAGTGTTGCGTTATTGACCCGTCTCATTACGCGGCTTCAGCTGTTTTAGTGCAGTATGTACGGAAAAGTTGTAATGCGGCAGTGCCGGATTGTGAGTGCGGCTGAACTGACGAAAATCAATTTGTTGCCACTGCCCGGCGCGCAATAATGGCTGATAAGCGGGCAGGTTTTCCCGGGTCAGAATATCCAGCTGTAATAGCGGTACGTCGGGTAACGGTTGTGGTAATTTGCCGTGGACATGATCATAAATCAGCACCAGCGCAAAAGCGGCCATCGTGAAGTGTCCACCCGCTGATGCCTGCAGTTTGCCTTGTTCGATGGCTTTCTGCGCTTCCGGGATCCAGTCAAAACCGCCAATACAATATTGGCCCGCTGCGGTTGGCCCCAGCGCATCTAATACTCCCAGTGCCATCCAGTCAGATGCGGTCCAGATCAACCGGCTGGCGGGATAGCGCCGCAATAACTGCAGGCTTTGTTCTGCGGCAAGCTGGCGGTCCCATTTGCCGTTGACGATTTGATGCACGGTACCGCCACGCTGACGCATGGCCTGATAGACACCGTCGGCCCTGCGGTCGGTTTCGTAGTTGTTCAATCCGTTGATGCCAACCAGTTGATTAGACTGCGGACAGGCATCTAACAGGGCAGTGGTCAATGCCTTGCTGGCTTCTGAGTTGTCGTAATACAGTTCAGCCAGCCAGTTTGGATAACGCTCGCCTGGCCGGCCAATTTTCTGCGCTTCATCGGGTTGCCACAACGACTCCAGCGTAATGAATTTCACCGGATATGCCGCCAGTAATGACATCAGTTGCACGCCAGAGCTGCTAAAAGGCTGCACAATGGCATAATCCGGTTGATGTTTTTGCAGATAGGCGGTCAGCTTCTGATGCTGTAATAGCCGATTGCCATCACCATTGATAATGGTCAGTTCCAGGTCGAGTTGGCTCGCGGCAACACGGGCGACTGCTTCGACTTGCATAAAAAATGGATCGGTGATCAGCGACGAGTTAACGAACAGAACGGAAGGCCGGGCCATTGCAAAGAAAGGTAACAAGCAGCAAAGCAGCCAGCGCATGCAGACATTCTCTTGTCAGGTCAGCGGAAGCATTCAGTGTATGCTGACCGGGCCTGTGACAGCAACAAAGAAGCTTGTAGCGGGCCGCTGCAGTTATTTTTCTGGTCAAGGCTGGGGACTATCTTCTAAGATAAGACTTCCAGATGTCTAAAGGTGATTCAATGAAAGTTGCAACGCGGATTGTGCATGCCGGTCGGGCACGTAAATGGGCGGGTTATAGTGTCAATGTGCCGGTCGTGCGGGCGTCGACTGTGGTGTTTGATAGCATGGCCGAAATGAAACATGCGGTGCGGCATCGCGGCGAACAGGTGCCTTATTACGGCCGGCGTGGCACGCAAACCCATTTTGCCTTCAGTGATGCCGTCTGTGAGTTAGAAGGCGGTGCCGGATGCGCATTATACCCAAGCGGAGCTGCCGCCATCAGCGGTGCTTTATTGGCATTTCTTAAAACCGGTGACCATCTGCTGATGGTGGACGCGGCCTACGAACCCACCCGCGCATTGTGCGATAAAGTATTAAAGCCGCTTGGCATTGAAACCACTTATTACGACCCTTTGATTGGTGCCGGTATTGCGGCATTGATCCGGCCAAATACCCGCGTCATTTATCTGGAATCGCCTTGTTCACTGACGATGGAAGTGCAGGATGTGCCGGCGATTTGTGCGGTGGCCAAAGCCCACAATATTGTGACTATGCTCGACAACACCTGGGCCTCACCGATCCTGTGTCAGCCTTTTGAGCTCGGTGTTGATATTTCGATCCAGGCGGCTACCAAATATATTTGCGGCCATTCTGATGTGATGTTGGGCACGGCCAGCGCCAATGCCCGTCACTGGCCGCAGTTGCGTGAACACAGTTATTTGTTAGGTTACTGTGCCTCGGCCGATGATGTGTATCTGGCGGCGCGTGGCTTGCGAACGCTGGGTGTGCGGCTGGCACAGCATCAGCGCAATACGTTACAGGTCATTGAATGGCTGGCTAAACGACCAGAAATCGAGACCATTCTGCATCCGGCCTTACCGCAACATCCGGGGCATGATTTGTTTGTCCGCGATTTCTCCGGCAGTAACGGTCTGTTTTCTTTTGTGCTGAAACAAGGCGATCTGGCCGCAGTAACCGCCTTTGTCGAAGGGATGCAGCACTTTAAGATGGGCTTTTCCTGGGGCGGCTATGAAAGCCTGGTGCTGGCGAATCTGGACGTCCAGGCATTGCGCACGGCGACACTCTGGCCCTACAAAGGGCCGCTGATCCGGCTGCATATCGGTCTGGAAGATCCAACCGACCTGATTGCTGATTTATCTGCCGCGTTTGACCGGCTACAGACAATACAGCGAGATCACAATGCCGGCTAATCGACGGCAATAGATTTGCGCTATAGTCAGTTTTTATCCTCGACGATGGTAATTGCTGATGCGTCTGTGGTGCCCGGTGTTGTGGTGCATGTGGAGCCAGGTTGTGGTTGCGGCTGAGTGCCCAGCGCAGCTGCGGATGGCCTATAACGCCAGCTGGCGGCCTTATATTGAAGTCACTGATGAAGTCGTCCGCGGCAGTGATATTGATTTGATCCGGCAGCTGTTGTCGCAGGTCAACAGCCGTTTGCAGTTGCAATTTGTGCCGGAAAAACGTGCGATGCAAATGTTGCAACAAGGCCAGGTTGATATGCTGTTTGCAGCATCTTATACGCCACAACGTGCTGAATTTGCCTGGTTCAGCGATGCTTATCGGAAAGAACAGAACGTGGTGCTGATGCACCGTCAAACTTTGTCGTTGTATCCTGAATTACGCCACCGCGAGGCGTTTATGGCACTGGCGCAGCGCAAGTTGATTGGCGTCTATAATCCGGCCGGGTTTTATGGCGATACTTTTGAGCAGCTGAAACAACAGCCTGCGGTCAAACAACGCAGTCTGGCGGTGTATGAACCTGATCGCCGGTTGGATCTGGTGTCCGGACGCAGAGCGGATTACACCATCGCAGACAATGCGGCTGTGCAACTCGATCTGGCAGCCCGCAAAGACGGCAGCGAGTTTGAGATCCTGCCGTTTTTTCTGAACGAGGCCGACATCCATCTGATGCTGAGCAAAGTCACAGTGCAGCAAAGTTGTGTGCTGGCACTGAATCGTCAGCTTACTGCTCGTGAAAAAACGACTCCAGTGGCTGCCCGGTCAGTTTTGGGATCCGACTGAAGACAAACCAAATTGCGCCCATCATAATCAGCGTCGACGGGACCGCAATCACCGGATAACTCAGCGCCGTCATATTGGCCAGTTCTTCGTTATAAGCCGCAGTGCCAGGCGCGCTGACCAACAGCCATTTCGCCAGCAGATAATTCAGCACGGATGACAGGAAAAACGAGCCGGCAATAATCCGGGTGGCCTGATCCAGCGTTTGTTCAAATTGTTGTTCCGTGCCGCTGCTGCGGAGTTTCTCTCTTAATAACACCAGATTTAACAGCTGCATATTTTCCAGAATGGTTTTCACCAAAGGGAAACGGGTACGGCCGCTGATTAAAATCAGCAGACCAATCAGGCCCGGCACCATGGCTTCTTTTATCGCGATGTATTTCGGGTCAAGCTGCAGCAAGCTCATGCCGCCGGTCAGTAACACACTGATAATACCGACAATCGAGAAGAAGTTCAGCTTGCCGGATTGCTTCAGTTCCCACAGACCAAAGCCAATCGGAAAGGCCAGTGCGACCACAAGTCCCCAGACGGGACCAAGATATTCGTCCGTACTGAGTTTACTGAGGATCAACACCGGTAAAACGATGTTAAAAGCGAGATTGGCGAGCAAATTACCGCCTGATTGCGGTTTAGCGGCGGTTTGGGAATTTTGCGTCATGACAACAAGATCCGGAACAACGAAGATGCGCTGTTGTACCACAAAGCCGGCAATTCGCCCAGTAGCGTGGCGGTATCGCACGGCTTGACCTGATCTTTACCAGACCTTTACTTGCTTCTGTTGGGCAGATGTATCAGATAAGGCTAATCTTGTTGCGACATCTCTGATCCACAGGAGTACTGCCGATGTTTGTCGTCAGAACTATGCCCGCGCGGCTATTGATTTGCGCACTGTTATTGCAGCCATTCTGCGGATTGCATGCGGCACAAACCACGCTAAGCGAGGCGGAAGCGGCACGTTTATTACAGCAGGCCAGTTTTGGTCCGACTCTCAGCGATATTCAGGCGGCCAGCCAGCTCAGTGCGGCGCAGTGGATCGACTGGCAGTTAAGCCTGCCTGCAACGACACACGCCGACAAAATAGAAACTTTGCCTGAACAAAAAACACCGGTACCACTGAGCCGGCTTGAAACCTGGTGGCGCATTGCGCTGACAGCGCCGGACCAATTACGCCAACGCGTGGCATTTGCGTTGTCAGAAATTCTGGTGGTGTCCGATCAGGGCAATGGCCTGAATAACAGAGTCATAGCTCTGGCCAATTATTACGATCTGCTGCTGGCCCATAGCTTTGGCAATTACCGCGATTTGCTGCAACAGGTCACCTTGTCGCCGGTGATGGGCACTTATCTGAGTCATCTAGGCAATCAGAAAGCCGATGTACAGAATAACATCCGGCCCGATGAGAACTATGCGCGCGAACTGATGCAGTTATTCACTATTGGTCTGTATCAGCTCAACCCGGACGGCAGCAAAAAGCTGGATGCCGCTGATAATCCAATCCCGACCTACGACCAGCAAGCCATCGAGGGTTTTGCCCGGGTCTTTACCGGCTGGACCAGCGCTGGCACCAGCAATTTTCTCAAGCCCAAAGCGGATTACCTGAAACCGATGATCCCGTTTGCGGCATATCACGAACCGGGTGAAAAGCATTTGTTAAACGGAGTAGTACTGCCCGCCGGGCAGACGCCGCAACAGGACTTAAAACAGGCGCTGGATTTGTTATTTGCCGAGCCCAGCCTGCCGCCTTTTATCAGTAAACAGCTGATCCAAAAGCTCGTCACCAGCAACCCGTCACCGGCTTATGTCGCCCGCGTGACGCAAGTATTTGTCGACAATGGTGATGGTGTGCGCGGCGATTTAGCTGCGGTGGTCAAAGCTATTTTGCTCGATGAAGAAGCCCGCAGTGGCTTTTCTGGCGTCGCCCGGCCTTTTGGCAAGATCCGCGAGCCGCTGCTGAAAACGGCGCATAGCTGGCGGGTTACGCAATCGGCAGCGCCATCCGGCCATATTTATCTGCGCACCTTAGCAGACAGCCATAACCAGGCGCCGCTGCAAAGCCCATCGGTGTTTAACTTCTTCCGGCCGGATTTCAGTCCGTCGGCCACACTGCAACAAGCCGGCTTGGTCGTGCCTGAACTGCAGTTACTGACCGCGTCGAATGCGCTGAATATGCAGAATCATCTTTACAGCCAGACGGTCGGCAGTATCGCCGGCCTGGTCGCTAATCCGACGCAATATCAGATGCTGGCGCGGTTTAGTCCTTTTGCCGACGTGTTGCAACAGCGGGGGCTAGGACCGCTGTTAGACCAATACAGTTTGCTGGCTTTTGGCGGAGCTATGCCGGCGGAATTGCGCTTGTTACTCTCTGATTTGGCGAGCGGACTTGGCAATATAGCGCCGGCGCAAAAAGCGGCCTACCTGTGGTATTTCATTTTGATCTCGCCGCAATATGCGGTGCAGCAGTAAGGAGGTTGCCATGCGTCATCTCGATCGCCGTGAATGGTTAAAACTGGCATTAAAAGGCAGTTTTGGTCTGGCAACGCTGAGTAGTCTGCAGCTGGGTTTATTACCACAGGCGCTGGCTGCCGGCCGCTCAACACCGGACGGCTATAAAGCGCTGGTCTGTGTGTTTTTGTTCGGCGGCAATGACTCGCTGAATATGTTGTTGCCGCTATCAGGCCAAAGTCTGCTGGACTACCAGGCTGCCCGGCAAAGCCTGGCAGTGGCGGATCCAATTGCGCTGACACCGCGCACGGCCATTGCTGATGGTCTGGGTTTGCATCCGGCGCTGGCAGCGCTGGAACCGTTATTTAGCAATGGCGCATTGGCGCTGGCTGGCGGCGTGGGATCTTTGATCCGACCCACCACTTTGGCCGAGGTGCAGGCTGGCAAAGCGCTATTGCCAAAAAATCTGTTTTCGCACAACGACCAGCAGGCGACCTGGATGCGCGGGCAGGATCCGCATAGCCCGGATAGCGGCTGGGGCGCCCGGTTACTGGAACTGATGTACGACGTGCCGGATTTCAGCAGTTGCATCAGTCTGGCTGGCACTAATTTATGGCAGCGCGGCGCAGCGCTAAGCCCCTTTGGCATGTCAGCAGCCGGCGTGCCGGAACTGACCGCGCTCAAAGGCACCAGCAAACGGGCTGCATTGCTGCGGGACATGCAAAACCGACTATTCAGTGCGCAGCAGCATCCGCTGGCAGACCAGTTTGCGTTGTCGCACAGTCAGGCACAAAGCCGCAGCGCTATTGTCGCAACAGCGCTGCAGCAGGCACCGGCATTACAAACCGGGTTTAACAATGCCAATCCACTGGCCTTGCAGCTGCAGATGGTCGCCAAACTGATCAGCGTGCAGTCATTATTAGGTGTTGGCCGTCAGGTGTTTTTCGTCGGTATGGGTGGTTTTGATACGCATGATGCACAAAATACTGTGCAACCGGCGTTATTGGGGACTGTCGCTGAGGCGATGAGCAGTTTTTATCAGGCGACTGTGGAGCTGGGGCTGGCGGAACAGGTTACTAGTTTTACGATGTCGGACTTTGGCCGCACCTTAAGTTCCAATGGCGATGGCACCGATCACGGCTGGGCCGGCAATCAACTGGTATTAGGTGGCGCGGTGAACGGCGGCGATCTATATGGACAGTTATTGCCGCAGCGACTGGGCAGCCCGGTGGATATGGGCGCAGGCCGATTGATCCCGGCACTGTCGAACAGTCAGTTGTTTGGCAGTCTGGCGCAATGGTTTGGTGCAGACCAAAGTGCTCTACAACTGTTACTGCCTGAATTGGCGAATTTTGATACGGGTACATTACCGCTGTTTAAACGCTGAACTGGAAATAATTTGTTAAGAATTATCCGTTGCTGCGCGACAGAAAGTAAGCAAGACTCGGTGAAACGCAAATTAACAGGAGTTCCCGATGAAAATGCTGATGACGCTGGGCGTTGCATTGTTGAGTAGTCAGTTGCAGGCTGCAGAGCCAGAAACAGTCGTAATCAACGATTTTGAATACACCAATAAATATGAACTGGCTTTACGCCAGGCGAAGCATGACGATAAAGGCAAAGCCTTCCCGGTTCTGCTGGAATATGCCAAAAATGGCGAAAAGCTGGCGCAATATATGGTGGGTAATTTTTATCTGGCAGGGATTGGCACTGAGTCTAATCCGACCGAAGGCCTGATTTGGATGGGCACTGCGTTGGAACAACGTACGACCGAATGGCAACGTGCGTTTGAAAACATCACCAAAAAATTGTCGGCAGAGCAAAAAGCGATGTTGGACGATTTAATCAAAAAACGTATCGAACTTTACGGTGTGCAGGCTCAAAAAATGTCCTGTACCAAAGATGCTGCGGTGATTGGTTCTAACCGCAAGCACCATGTTTGCACCAAAATCCGTGACGGCGCGCAGCGCGTCACAGTGGTGAAATATCCAAATAGCTGAAGCACTTAATTTATACAGACAAAGGCGCCATCCGGCGCCTTTTTTTATCCTCAGCGTCTGACACCAGGCATCAGTACCCGCTTTTTTTTGCCGCGCGCGTTTAAATTTTGCGCAAAGCCTTGCACTTATACTGTATCGCGCATAGTATTTGCTATGTGGCACACAGTATGTGTCACATAGTATCAGGCGGATGTCGCCGGCAGGACCTACAAATGAATGATGACAGACTCGACAAACTCAGGCTGGAACTGCGCCGCGGCGTGTTAGTGCTGGCCGTGCTGGCATCCAGCCGCACGCCACAGTACGGCTATTCACTGCGTAAGCAGCTGAATGACAACGGCATTGAAATTGATGAAGGCACTTTGTATCCGCTGGTCCGCCGGCTGGCCGAGCAGGGATTACTGGACAGCCAGTGGCAAATGGCGGAAGGACGCGAGCGGCGTTATTACCAGCTGTCAGCCGTTGGTGCAGAAGTGTTAGCGCAACTGAGCGCAGAGTGGCAGCAGTTACATGGCAGCCTGGCGACTTTACTGGAGCAACAATGATGGAATTACTGGAACGTTATCTGGCTGCGGTGGCAGCTGAGCTGCCGGTTGACCAGCAGCAAGACATTATCCGCGAACTCAGAGCCAATTTACTCGATCAAATCGACGCGATACAGCAGGATGGCCCGCTGAGTGACGCTCAGCTCAGCCAGCTGTTGTTGCAGCAAGGCCATCCGGTCGACATGGCCCAACGTTTTGCGCCGAGTGCGCCGTTGGTAGCCAGTGAAGATATGCCGCTCTACAAAACCGTGCTATGGCATGGCGCCGCGCTTTTGGCAGTGATCGCGCTTTTGAAGAGTCTGGGCGGTTTGATCCTGGCCGATTCAATCAACCCGGTGCGGCTATTCCTGCAGTTAGGTTTTAGCTTTATCGACAGCTTTGCGACCTTACTGCTGATAGTGACCGCAGTATTTTATCTGTGCGGCCGCGCCGGCTGGACCAAAGAATGGCGGCAACGCCAGTGGCATCCGACCCGCTTGCCGCGGTATCCGCTGGCACGGATGAAGTTGTCGGACAGCATCACCGATTTAACCAGCACGTTGTTTTTGCTGCTGCTGTTGTGGACGCCGTTGTGGTTGTCAGTTGAAGCGCAGCAGCATCTGCCGGTCCGGTTGGCAGATGGTATGGAGCACTGGCGCTATTTGCTGACTTTTTTTGCCGCTTTGTCGACAGCTTTCGCTCTATACCGGCTGACGCAGCTGAGTTGGCAGCGCTGGAGTAAATGGTGTTACATCGCCGACCATCTGGTGTTTGCTGCAATTTTTGCCGCGATGGCGTTGACAGGCGGTGTATTCACTGAACCTCAGCAAATCAGCGACGGCGCCCGCTTTTTCTGGACTCATGCGGCCGGCAGCATCTCTTACATCCTGTTAGCGACTGCTGCGGTGCTGGTGTTATTGGCGATAACGGAATACCGGCAGCTGCGCCGGCTGTGAAAAAGCGACCTGGAGCACCGATTTAAACTAATCGGTGCTCTAAGCTGTGACGTTGGTCACAGCCTAAGTAAATGATTCTGCAATGATTGTTTTTTCAACAAGAACTCTGGCATTAAAGCGAAGCATTCTCAATTGCATGTGTATGATTTAATTGATATTTTCTAAAATCTAAAACTCGACCCCCGCCGTAAATCTGACTACAATACTCAACAATTTCCCGCTTTCAGTGCCTGTGTTTATTAAAAAGGAGCCCGGCGATGCAAGGTGATGCCGCTGTACTGAGTATCCTCAATGAGGTACTGACGTCTGAACTGACGTCGATCAACCAATATTTCCTTCATGCCCGCATTTACAAAAATTGGGGCCTGCAAGAACTGAATAACGTCTGTTATAAAAAATCTATCCGCGACATGAAACAGGCCGACGAGCTGATTGAACGCATTTTGTTCCTCGAAGGCTTACCGAATCTGCAGGCGCTCGGCCGGTTACGCATCGGTGAAGACACCGCAGAAATGTTGCAATGTGACCTCGAATTTGAACTGGAACAAATACCGCTGCTGAAAAATGCCATTGCGTTGTGCGAGCAAAAGCAGGACTACGTCAGCCGGGAAATGTTGCAGGAAATTCTGGAACACGAAGAAGAACATATCGATTGGATCAATGCGCAGCAGTACCAGATTGGTGCGATGGGCATTGAAAATTATCTGCAAAGCAAAGTCAGCGGGGAGTAAGCAGCATGCAAGGCAAACAAGCGATTATTGATGCACTGAACGTGCTGCTGGCCAATGAACTGAGTGCGATGGACCAGTATTTTATCCATTCCCGCATGTATCTGGACTGGGGTCTGCACAAGCTGTACGAGCGTATTGATCACGAAGTCACTGATGAAAAGGCCCATGCCTCCGCCATTATCGAACGGATCTTATTCCTCGAAGGCACACCGGACATGAGCAAGCGCGATGCACTGCAGATCGGAACCGATGTGCCGTCGATGCTGCAAAACGACCTGAATGTTGAATACAGCGTGGGCAAATTGCTGAAGCAAACCATGGCGCTGTGTGAGCAGGAACAGGATTATGTCACGCGCAGCATGCTGCAGAAGTTGCTGGATGATACTGAAAACGATCACGCGCACTGGCTGGAACAACAACTGCGCCAGATCAAACTGTTTGGTTTACCGAATTATTTACAGTCACAAATTTAGCTACAGTCGCAACTGTAAGCGCACTGACCGTTTTAATCGCTGGCTTTGCCAGACAATAACAGGCAGGCAACTCTTCACAGGCCGGGAACTCCCGGCCTTTTTTTATTATGGCGCTCACCTTGCGCGCAACCAAACGCTGGATTTCTCGTC
>JAIXSW010000616.1 GCA_027484495.1 Gammaproteobacteria bacterium | reverse complement strand
GTCCAGGCGCGTTGCCAGCAGTTTCGGCTGGACTTGGCGGCACTGTTAATGCCGCATCTGCAATGCTGTTGGCCACAAGAGCAACAGGCCAGTGCGAAGCTCGCAATGTTGCTGCTGTTAAAAGATGGCGCTGAAACAGAGGCCGCCTTAAACGCCGATCCCACTGCTGCAATGCGGGCTTTGTTGCTGTGGCAACTGGCGGCCCGGCATCCAGCTTAATATTTCTGCCGTTTCAGGCCGGTTTCTGCCATGATTTTCGCGCTGATCTCTTCAATCGACAACGTGGTCGAATTTAAAAACGGCACCCGCTCTTTCTGGTACAGATTTTCCACTTCATCCAGTTCCAGTTTGCATTGGCGCAAAGACGCATAGCGGCTACCCGGCCGGCGTTGTTCACGAATTTGGCTCAGGCGCTCCGGCGTGATGGTCAGGCCAAACAGTTTGTTGCGGTGTGGCCGTAATGCTGCCGGTAAACTTAACGAATCCATATCCTCTTCCACAAACGGATAATTAGCCGCTTTGATGCCGTATTGCAGGGCCAAATATAGCGACGTTGGCGTTTTGCCGCTGCGGCTGACACCAACTAAGATGATATCAGCCTTGGCATAATCTTTCAGATTGGCGCCGTCGTCATTGGCCAAGGCGTAATTGACGGCGTCGATGCGAAAATCGTAGGTTTTTTCGTGAATGCTGTGCGTGCGGTGCGTTTTTGGTTTCGCCGGAATGCCCAGTTCGCGTTGCATGGGTTCAACAAAGGCGTTCAGGAAGTCATAACAGACCCCTTCTGAGCTGTTGATAATCGCGCGTAGTTGTTCGTCGACAAAAGTTAAAAACACCAAAGGCCGAACTCCGGTAGTTTTATAACGATCGTTAATCCGTTGCTTGGCTTGTTCTGCCTTCAAGGCAGTTTCGACAAATGGGATAGTGACATGGTCGAATTCGGCTTCAAACAGCGATAGCAAAGCATGTCCGAATACTTCGGATGTAATGCCGGTACCATCAGAGATATAAAAGGCTGTACGCATCTGAAACTCCATTTGTTGTTATAAATTTTCATGAAAAATTAGCGTTTTAATTCAGACGGCCAGCAGTGTAGAATTATTTCGCTTTAGTGGCTGCCGCTGTAAGCTTACATAACCTGCAACAAAAATTGGAGACATACTGTGCAAGAATTCGTTGTTTGGTATCAGGATTTGGGCATGCACGATGTCCCGCGGGTTGGAGGCAAGAATGCCTCTTTGGGTGAGATGATTAGTAACCTGGCCGGCGTTGGCGTGCAAGTCCCGGGCGGCTTTGCCACTACGGCGGACGCATTTAACCAGTTCCTTGAGCAAAGCGGCGTCAACGAGCGGATTTATCAGCTGCTTGACGGCCTGGATGTTGATGATGTGACCGCCCTGGCCAAAGCCGGCGCGCAGATCCGCCAGTGGGTGATCGACACGCCATTCCAACCGGAATTTGAAACTGCAATTCGCGAGGCCTTCGACCAGCTGTGTGCCGGCATGGGTAACGACGCCTCATTTGCTGTGCGCTCCAGCGCTACTGCCGAAGATATGCCAGATGCGTCTTTCGCCGGTCAGCAGGAAACCTTCTTAAACGTGCGTGGTTATCAGCATGTCATCGAAGCCATCAAACACGTTTTTGCCTCGTTATTTAACGACCGTGCCATTTCTTATCGTGTGCATCAAGGCTACGACCACCGCGGTGTGGCGTTATCAGCCGGTGTGCAGCGCATGGTGCGTTCTGATTGTTCTTCCAGCGGCGTAATGTTCTCGATTGATACCGAATCGGGTTTTGAAGACGTAGTGTTTATCACGTCCAGCTATGGCCTCGGCGAAATGGTGGTGCAGGGCGCCGTTAATCCGGATGAATTCTATGTACATAAGCCAACCGTCAGTGCCGGCCGTCCTGCCGTGGTGCGTCGCACCTTAGGCAGTAAACTGGTGCAAATGGTGTACTCCAGCGAGCAAAGCCACGGTAAACAAGTGCGCATTGAAGATGTTGCAGCGGACAAACGCCGGCAGTTCTCACTGACCGATGCCGAAGTCGAAGAGCTGGCCCGCCAGGCGGTAACGATCGAACAACACTATGGCCGTCCGATGGATATCGAATGGGCCAAAGATGGCATCGACGGCAAGCTGTACATTGTACAAGCGCGGCCAGAAACGGTGCGCTCACGCGAAGACAGCAATTCAATGGAACGCTACCAGTTACAGGGTAGCGCCGCTATCGTCACCGAAGGCCGCGCCATCGGCCATAAAATAGGTTCAGGCACGGCCAAAGTGCTGGCCAGTATTGCCGACATGGACCAAATCCAACCCGGTGACGTGCTGATCACCGACATGACCGATCCAGACTGGGAACCGATCATGAAACGGGCATCTGCCATCGTCACTAACCGTGGTGGCCGTACTTGTCACGCCGCGATTATCGCCCGTGAACTCGGTATTCCGGCGGTAGTGGGTTGTGGCGATGCCACCGAGAAAGTCAAAACCGGGCAGCAGGTCACCGTATCTTGCGCTGAAGGCGATACCGGCTTTGTCTACGATGCCATTCTGCCATTTAACGTGGTGACCTCGCGTGTTGATGCGATGCCGCCACTGAAAATGAAGATCATGATGAACGTCGGCAACCCGGAGCGCGCCTTTGGTTTTGCCAAGCTGCCGCATGCCGGTATTGGT
>JAIXSW010000476.1 GCA_027484495.1 Gammaproteobacteria bacterium | reverse complement strand
TCGATAGTTTCAGCTTTGTGGTCCTGCAAGAACAAAATCACCGGCATCACCGAACAGTCCGGATTTAACAGGCCAGTGCTGGTTTCGACCCGGCTTGACGATTGCACCAGCGATTCAGTCGTGCGTGGCAGCACCCGCCACTTCACGTTGCCTTCGTTAAAAGCCGCATTGATACTTTTTGACACCGACGCCAACGAGACTGCGCTTTGTACACCGGGGACGTTTTCCATTTGCCATTGGAACTGATCAATTTTTTCCATGATCGGGTGGAAAGTACAGCCATTGGCGTCCGTTTCCACCATGACGTTGATGTAATCCACTGAAATAGCATAACGGTCGGTGATCAGGAACGTATCCTGGTTGTAGCGCGAATCGGCATGCAGCGCCGCAGCACCCGGATGCAAATCACCTATTTTCAGCTCTTTACTTTGCTGATAGCCGAACACAAACAGGGCTACGGTCACCAGTAAAATCGGCGCTGCGACCTTCCGCTCAGTACAGGCGGACAGTGCATACCAGAACTTATCCGCTTTGGGCGTCGGCGCTGACACTGCCTGCACATATTTATCGTTGAAGCGGATATAGGACATCAGAACCGGCAACAGGATCAGGTTGGTCAGAATAATCACCCCAACACCAAGACTGGCTGTGATCGCCAGCTCTCTGATCACGCCGATATCAATGGCCAGTAATGTAATAAAGCCAACAGTGTCGGATAACAGTGCCACACCACCAGGGATCAGTAACTTACGGAAGCTGGCCTGGGCTGCAGTTTTAGCGTCCATCCCTTCAGCGACCGATTTACCCGTCGCGTTGATCATCTGCACGCCATGACTGACGCCGATAGCAAAAATCAGGAAAGGCACCAGAATCGACATCGGGTCAATGCCAAAACCGACCACCGTTAGCAGACCCATTTGCCAAATCACTGCAATCAGCGAACAGCCAATCGGCAGTAATGTCAGCTTCATCGAACGCGAGAACATATACACCATGATGGCGGTGATAAAGATCGCCACAGCGAAAAACACCAGCACACCCTTAGCACCTTGTGCGACGTCACCCACCATTTTGGCAAAACCAATGATATGCACCGTGATTTTGTCATTTTCAAATTGGCCACGGACATCAGCTTCTAACTGGCTGGCAAAGGCAATCGTATCAAGTTTTTCCAGCGTATCAGGATTCACTTCCTGTAACTGGGCGGTGACCATGGCACAGCTGTAATCATCCGCAACCATCCGGCCGACAATGCCGGCTTTGTCCACGTTTTGCCGGACAATCGACAGACCGCGTTCATCGGCAGTGAAATCAGCCGGGATCACCGGGCCACCGGCAAATCCGTCTTCAACGACCTCAACAAAACGAGTGCTGGGACTAAACAGTGATTTCACTAACACCCGATCGACACCAGGCATGTAGTACACCTGATCGTGGATTTTTCTGAAGGTTTCAAAGAAATTCGGGTTAAAAATATTGCCGGACGTATCACAGACCGAGATCAGGATATTGTTAGCACCGCCAAAATCTTTGGCATGCTTCATATACGTCTGCATATACGGATGCGCCAGCGGAATATTTTTGGTAAAGGCAGCATCCAATTTTATTTGGCTGGCTTTGAATAACAAAAACAATGTCGCCAACACAAAGGTGATCACCACCAGACCACGATGGCGGAACAACGCGTATTCACACTTATTGATAAAACGATTTGCGCTCATAATTATTGGCTTACCACTTGTTGCACTGTCTTGATGCCCACTTCTGTCGCCAGCACCAAATCTTTACCGACGGTGATGCCATTGAGCACTGCTTTACCTTCCGTTTGTGGGATCAGCTGAAAACTCTGGCCATCGTCTTGGCTTTTAAAGATCACGCCGCTGTTACCAAACAACCAGACCAAACCATCTGCTGCCACCACTGAATTTAATGTGGCTGGCGAGCTTAACGAAATTTGTTGCCAGCTTTGACCATTGTCACTGCTGCGAAAAGCGTGACCGCGTAAGCCTACAGCAAACAACGTATTCAACGCGCTTTGACTGACTGAAAACAACGAGCCGTTATAAAATTCAGGCTGGCGCTGCCAGCTGTTGCCACCATCGGTGCTCACAGCCCAGAAACCGGCTTCACCAACCATCACCAACCGATCTTTGTTGGCAAAAACGCGGTTAATATGCGGCAGCACTGAACTGAGCTCAGCCTGATAGCCTTCCGGATCGGTATCTTTAAGCTCTGCTAACATGGCTTGATCATCGGCATTTGCCAGTTCAGCATGGTATTCCTGTTGCCAACTTTGGCCACCATCTTTGGTGCGGTAAAACAAGCCATAGGCGCCAACGGCAAAACCGTGCTGCTCGTCGGTAAAAAATACGTCAAATAGCGGTTTGTCCAGTTCAGGCAAAAATTGCTGTAATTGCCAGCTCTTTCCGCCATCAGTGCTGGCGATAATACTGGCGTCATGTCCGACCGCCCAGCCGTGACTTGGATTGACGAAATACACCGAATTCAAACTGGATTGCAATGGCGTCGGGCTTTGCTGCCAGCTTTTGCCGTCGCGGCTTAATAAAATATGCCCGCGTTCGCCGGCGGCAACCAACATATCTGCTGACACACGCACCAAATCAGTCAGTACTGATTTTTCGGCATGCGGCAGCAGATACGCACTTTGCGGTTTGATACTGGTTTCTGCCAGTGCAGGCCATAATGTACAAATCAGACTCAGGCCAGATAAAAATTTAAACTTCATTAGAGTGATTACTCGAGGTGCTGTTTGAAACAAAAACGGTTGGCAATCTGCCAACCGCTTTTTCCGATCATGCTGATTTAACGAGTCCCTTCACGACGCAGCGCAGCCGGTGTGAAGTCGTTATCAGATAATTTCACTGAGAAATCATACATCTTGTCTTCGTTATCCAGACCGATAGCAATATACCGGCGTGAATTAAGGTCATGATAGACTTCCAGCGTACTCCAGTGCGTTGGCACCTCATAGTAGTTCAGACCATGCGCCACCGCGACGCGGTACAACTCACCGCGCGCATCGTACAGATCTGCTACATGGATCTGCCAGCTGTCTTCATCAATAAAGAATACGCGTTTGCCATACACATGACGCATGCCATCTTTTAATTGCGCTTCAACCTGCCAAACGCGGTGTTTTTCCCAGCGTACGTATTCCGGATTAATATGACCTGGTTTTAACAGATCAGCATATTTCGTGTCTTTGCTGTGTAGCTTGTAACTGTTGTACGGAATATACAGTTCTTTTTTGCCGACCAGTTTCCAGGTATAGCGATCTGGCGAGCCGTTAAACATGTCAAAATCATCAGTAGTCCGCAGACCATCAGATGCAGTACCTGGTGCGTCATAGGCTACGTTTGGTGCGCGACGGACACGACGCTGACCGGTATTGTAAGTC
>JAIXSW010000512.1 GCA_027484495.1 Gammaproteobacteria bacterium | reverse complement strand
GTCAGCCTGACTGGCTTTGCTCTGCCCCACGCCCAGCTGGAGTCCGAAATCGGCCGCCTGCGCCGCACCGCCGCATAACAGCAGTGCCAGCAGCCGATATCGGCGGCCAAGTCCCAGCACTAACAACAAGCCAGCCCCGAGCACTGACATGGCGCCCCCTGACGATTTGTTACTGACCGTGACTGTCTGATAGGCCGTTACCGTGATACTGACCTGGCCGGTCGCCTCACCGCCAAAGCCATCACTGATGCGGTAACTGACGATATCGACGCCTGTGAAGCCGGCTTTCGGCGTGTAACGCAGCCGGTTATCACTGTCGATGGTCACGCTGCCGCTGGTCGCAGTGGCGCTCAGTACTTTCAGTGGATCGCTGTCTGCATCGCTGTCGTTACTCAGCACATTGATGCTGATTGCGGTGCGATCATCGGTTGCGGCACTGTCATTGACTGCCGATGGCAGGTTATTGAGTCGAACCGTGATGGTCAGTTCACTGCTGCCAGTCCCGCCTTTGCCGTCGGTAACGCTATATACCACCACATCAGTACCGATAAAATCCGGCGCCGGTGTGTAAGTCAGTTTGCCATCGGCTTCGATTTTCACGCTGCCGAAGTTAGCCACCGCCTGACTGACGCTGAGTTTGTCATTGTCAGCATCGGTATCGTTACTGAGGACATTGACACTGACCAGCTGATTCATCCGAGTGGTCGCCGTATCCGCTTTCGCCTGAGGCAGCTTGTTACTGCTCAGCAACACTGCAACGCCGCCAGGGTCGACAATCGCGGCATTGGCGATACCGTCAGCATCATTTGGTCCACCATCTTCAACAGTCACCTGCACACACCAATGACCTTCGGTCAGACCGGCTGTATAGACAGCATCCCCCGGCGGCGGACAGAAACCACGCTCACCCGGCGCAGTTCGGACATGGTTTTTACTGTTGCTGACGAAGTCTTTCCAGCCAGTCTCGTCACTGAATTTGCGATACACCGCATTGGCCGGTACCGGCAAGCGTTGTGGCAATATCAGTTGGTAACTCTGACCGGTTTGCGGCAGGCCATAGGCGATAAAATCAAAGATCCCGCCAATATTTACCGCAGCAGTGTCGGTTTCCACCTCCAGCAGCCCTAACTCGAGCCCGCCACTACTGGCCAGAAGCGATTGCTGACCGCGGCGCAGACAGGCCCCCGGTTCACCTTCGGCCAGGAACGCGGTTTGTTGTATATCGGCTTCCGGCACCACATTACATTCACTGATACTGTCTTTGTAATCCGGGATGCCGTCACGGTCAGAGTCGGCGAAACCTTCCTGATTATCCGGAATTAAATCGCCGTCGGTATCCGTGTTACCTAACACCGGCAAGCTCGCCTGAACGACCAGATAGAGCTGTGCGGTGGTGCTGCGAACTGGCGTGCCACTGTCACTGACCATCACACTGATCGGGTATACACCTGGCGTCACTGTGGCCGGATCAAAGCTGCGGCTGGTAGCAATGTCCCCGCTGAGTGTCAGATCAGACTGCCAGCTCAGCGTTAACTGATCACTGGTATTGGCATCAGTTGCATTGGCCGTTAAGGTCACCAGCCCGGCATTTTTGCTGACCGTCAGACGCGCTTCGCCTTGCTGGCTTGCATTCAGACTGACCACCGGCGCCACATTCGCTTCGGTGATACGGATGGTACTGCTGCGTTGCGCGCCGCGATTGACCGTATCATTCAGCGTGATCGTCAGGCTTTCATTGTCATCGGCCAGACCATCGTCCAGTACGTCAAACTGCAATACCGTACTCTGACCGCTACTGATAGTGGCAACGCCGCTGACCAGGGTGTGGTCATTACCGCCGGCCGTCCCTGAAACGGTATAAGGTACCTCTACCGGATATTGCGGCGCAGGGCCATTTAGTATGACTTCAACACTGACACTGCTGCCTTCAACCACCGTCTGATCTTTGCTGAGCGACACCAGCGGCTGGACGCGCACCTGTTGCATTTTGGTCGCGGTATTGCCTGCCGCATCAGTGGCCTGCCAGTACACCTGATGTAGCCCTGGTGCATAGAACAAGGAGCCATTAATCAACGCGACGCGCAAACGCCGGCCAGCATTGTCAACAGCTGTCGCGGTCCCCAGTGGCACCCGGGTAAACAGTGCTGTGGCATTGATGGCGATATCAGCCGGTACCGTGATCACCGGCAATACGGATCCTGGCGTGCCGGTGATGGTCAGGTTGACCGTGGCAGTTGCCAAACCTTTTTTGCCGTCACTGACACTGTACTGCAGGGTCACAGGCCCAACGTACTGCGCAGGCGCCGTGAAGTTCAGGTTGTTGCCGGCGATAGTTACAGTCCCAAGCCCGGTGGAAGCACCGGCCAGCTGCAATGTATCGCCATCGGCATCAGTGTCATTGCCAAGTACACTCAGACTGTATTGATCATTAGTGCTGCGTGCGATGGTCAGATTGTCATCGATAGCCACTGGCGCATCATTGACCGGTGTGACGGTCAGACGATAGGTCGCAGGTTCGGAGCTTAACCCAGCATCTTTGACCACAAAGCTCAGACTGTCTTCGCCGCTGAAATCTTTTTGCGGTGTATACAGCCACTCTTCACCACTCTGTTGCAAGCTGCCGTGTTTCGGCTGGGTCTGGATTTGGACTGTCAGCGTGTCACCATCGGCATCGGTACCGCCGAGCGTAAAGCTCAGGGTTTCGTCTTCATTCAGCTCACTGCTGCCTGGTGTCGCGACTGGCGCCGTATTGGCAATCACCTGCAGATTAAACGCCGGCAGGCTGGTGCTGACTTTGCCGTCGCTGACACTGATCACAATACCGCTGGTCGTCCCGGCATCCGTTTGCGCCGGCGTGCCGCTCAGACTGCCGTTACTGGTACTGAAACTGGCCCAGCCGGGTTTGTTGCTAATACTGAAGCTCAAGGTGTCATTGGCGTCCGCATCACTGGCTGACGGCGTGAAGCTATACGCCGTTCCCGCTTTGACACTGGCCGCAGGCGTGCCGCCAATCACCGGCGCTTTGTTGCCTGTTTGCACTGTAATACTGAATGCCGGCAAGCTGGCACTGGCTTCACCGTCACTGACACTAATGACAATACTGCCACTGCTGCCCACATCCGTTTCAGCAGGAGTTCCGCTCAAGGTGCCGGTACTGCTGCTGAAACTTGCCCAGGCCGGCACATTGCTGGCGCTGAACGTCAGGGTTGTGCCGATATCGGCATCACTGGCTGTTGGTGTAAATGCATAAGCCACATTTGCCGTTGCCGTTGTGGCCGGACTGCCGGAAATCACCGGTGCGACATTCAGACTGGCCGGGACCACCGCGTTGGATGCTGCTGAGGCACTGCTTATGCCGGCTGCATTCGTTGCTGTGACGGTAAAGGTATAACTTTGACCTGTGGTCAGGCCGCTAATAGTCGCCGGAGAAGCCGCGATATTCACCGGCGTGCTGGCTGGTGTGCTGTTGATGGTGTATCCGGTTATAACGGCACCGCCATTTGACGCCGGCGCAGTGAATGTCAGACTGGCACTGGTTGCTCCTGTCACTGTGGCAATCCCAATCACCGGCGCCCCCGGTACCACCGCATTCACCGTAAAGCTACGGCTGACCTGAGGTGCCGCCAGATAGCTGCCATTGCCCGCCTGGTCGGCGTTAATAGTACAAGTGCCGGCAGTGACAAAGGTCAGAGCGCCGCCACTGGTGCTAGTACAGACGCTGGTAGTTGACGAGGTGAAAGCCACCGTCAGGCCGGAATTTGACGTGGCCGTCAGCGTGGGCGTGGTGCCAAAGTTCTGCGCGCCCGGATTATTAAAGGTGATGGTCTGTGCCGCTTTTGGCGTGATACTGTTCGATGCCACTGACACAGCGCCAGTGCCCGCGCTGTTGGTCGCAGTCACAGTGAAGGTATAAGCCTGACCATTGGTCAGCCCGGTGACGATAATCGGTGATGTCGCACCTGTGCCGGTCAGCCCGCCCGGATTGGCGGTCACTGTATATCCACTAATTGTCGCACCACCGGTATTCACCGGCGCGGTAAAGGCGATACTGGCCTGTGTATCACCCGCAGTGGCCGTTGCCGCTGTAGGCGCCC
>JAIXSW010000595.1 GCA_027484495.1 Gammaproteobacteria bacterium | reverse complement strand
TGACGCAAATCGAAGCCCAAAAAACCGATTTTATCCGCTTGGGCGTGCTCGGCGACTGGAACAATCCATACCGCACCATGGATTTTGCGTTTGAAGCCAATATCATCCGTTCTTTGTCGCGCATCATCGAAAATGGTCATTTACATCAAGGCTTTAAGCCGGTGCACTGGTGTACGGACTGCGGTTCGGCTTTAGCTGAAGCGGAAGTGGAATATCAGGATAAAGTTTCGCCGGCCATTGATGTACGTTTCCGCGTCGTTGACGAAGCGGTGGCAGATAAATTTGACCATCCGGCCGGTCATGCCGGTACCGGCCCAATTTCTGTTGTGATCTGGACCACGACGCCATGGACCATTCCGGCTAACCGCGCAGTTGCTCTGAATGCCGCATTGAGTTACAGCCTGGTGCAGGTTGAAGCAGGCCCGAATGGCGCCGAACGCCTGGTGCTGGCGACAGATTTGGTCAAAGACGTGATGGCCCGTGCTGGCATTGAGAAATACCACGCGCTGGGTTTTGCCAAAGGTGAAGCACTGGAACTGGTGCAGCTGCAGCATCCGCTGTATGACTTTACAGTGCCGGTAGTGCTGGGTGAGCATGTCACGACCGATTCTGGTACCGGTGCTGTGCACACGGCGCCAGGTCATGGTCAGGAAGACTTTGTGGTCGGCCAGAAATACGGTCTGGAAGTGGCGAATCCGGTGGGTGGTAACGGTGTTTATTTACCGGATACGCCGCTGTTTGCCGGTCAGCATGTGTTTAAAGCCAATGATTCTGTGGTTGAAGCGTTACAAGCCGCCGGCGCTTTGTTGGTACACAAAGCTTATAAACACAGCTATCCGCATTGCTGGCGTCACAAAACGCCGATCATTTTCCGCGCGACACCACAATGGTTTGTCAGCATGGATCAGGCAGGTCTGCGTACCACGTCATTAAAAGAAATCGACAACACGCGCTGGATCCCGGATTGGGGTCAGCAACGCATTGAAAACATGGTGGCGGGGCGCCCTGACTGGTGTATCTCGCGCCAACGCACCTGGGGTGTACCGATTGCGCTGTTTGTGCATAAAGACACCGGTGCTTTGCATCCAAATACCAAGGCTTTGATGGAGCAGGTTGCGGTCAAAGTGGAGCAGGCCGGTATTCAGGCCTGGTTTGACTTAGACGCGGCAGAACTGCTCGGCGCTGAAGCAGCTGACTATGTCAAAGTAACCGACACGCTGGACGTCTGGTTTGATTCTGGCGTGACCCACGCCTGTGTGATTGACCCACGCCCTGAATTTGGCGGCGCGACACAGGCCGATATGTACCTGGAAGGCTCAGATCAGCACCGTGGCTGGTTTATGTCGTCGCTGATGACCGGTGTCGCCATCAAAGGCCACGCCCCGTACAAACAAGTGCTGACGCATGGTTTCACTGTCGACGGTGAAGGCCGCAAGATGTCGAAATCGCTTGGCAATGTGGTATCGCCACAAGATGTGATGAACAAACTGGGTGCCGATATCCTGCGTTTATGGGTAGCTACCACCGACTACACCTCTGAAATGACGGTGTCGGATGAGATCTTAAACCGCGCCGCCGACAAATACCGCCGCATCCGCAATACCGCCCGTTTTATCCTGGCCAACCTGAATGGTTTTGACCCGCAAACGGATTTAGTGCCGCTGGATGAACTGGTCGAGCTGGATCTGTGGATGGTGCAGCGCGCGGCTGAATTGCAAAAAGAAATCGAAGCCGATTACCTCGATTACCAATTCCACCTGGTCAGTCAGAAGATGATGAATTTCTGTACGGTGGAACTGGGCAGCTTCTATTTAGACGTGATCAAAGATCGGCAGTACACTGCTAAGACCGATGGTCTGGCGCGTCGTTCTTGTCAGACTGCGCTCTATCACATCATTGAAGCCATGGTGCGCTGGATGGCACCAATTATGAGTTTCACTGCGCAGGAAATTTGGGAAGCCTTACCGGCGCGGACTGAACCTTTTGTCTTTACCGGTGTTTGGTACGATGGTTTTGCAGCGGTGCCAGCCGGCAAGCTGTCGGACGCGTTCTGGCGCCAGTTGCTGGCGGTGCGGGACGAAGTGAATAAAGTGATCGAAGTCACGCGCAAAGACGGCAAAATCGGGGCGTCATTACAGGCCGAAGTTACGCTGTACGCGGAAGGCGAGCTGGGCGCGCAATTGCTGCAACTCGGTGATGAATTACGTTTCGTATTAATGACGTCGACCGCTGCGGTCAAAGTCGAAACGGCGCCTGCAGATGCAGTGGCAACAACGCTGAGCGGCTTATCCGTGCAGGTACAAACCTCAACGGCTGCCAAGTGTGATCGTTGCTGGCACCATCGCCATGACGTGGGCGCAAATCCTGCGCATCCACTGATTTGTCTGCGCTGTGTCGACAACGTCGAAGGCGCTGGTGAACACAGGACTTTTGCCTGATGCATTTACTGAAAGAAACAGGCTGGCGCTTCTGGTGGATAGTGCTGCTGGTGCTGGTCGCTGACCAGCTCAGCAAAATCTGGGTTATACAAAATTTCACGCTGGGCGAGTCCATCCAGTTATTGCCGGTGTTTAATTTTACTTACGCCCGCAATTACGGTGCAGCCTTCTCGTTCCTCGGTGATGCTGGTGGCTGGCAGCGTTGGTTGTTTACAGCGATCGCGATTGTCGTGACTTGCGTACTCAGTGTCTGGTTGAGCCGGTTACAGCGTACGCAGCTGAAACTCAGCCTGGCACTGGTGCTGATTATCGCCGGTGCCATCGGGAATTTAATTGACCGCAGCCTGTATGGTTATGTAGTTGATTTTCTTCATGTGTATTATCAGCAGTGGCACTATCCGATCTTTAACATCGCCGATTGTGCCATTACGATTGGTGCGGGCTTGCTCATCTGGGATAGTTTTTCCTCCGAAGATGAACAGACCCAAACGAGGACAAATTGATGGTTGGTGCAGGCAGTACGGTCATTTTCCATTTTGATATCAAGCTTTCTGACGGCAGTGCCGCGGAGAGTACCCGCGTTCATAACAAACCGGCCAAACTGCAGATGGGCGATGGTTCTTTATCACCCGCCTTTGAAGCAGAACTGAGCGGGATGCAAGCCGGTGATAAAAAGACCTTCACACTGGAGCCGCAGGATGCTTATGGCATGCCAAATCCAGACAATATTTATTATGTCGATCGCAGTAAGTTTTCGCTGGATGCACCGGCGCAGGTCGGCATGATTATTGGGTTTGCTATGCCAGACGGCTCGGAATTGCCCGGACTGGTGCGTGAAGTGGTCGGCGATTCCGTTACTATTGATTTTAATCATCCGCTCGCTGGGCAGACACTGACCTTTAACGTCGAAATTGTGCAGGTAATCAACTGATTATGGATATTTTTCTCGCCAACCCACGTGGTTTTTGTGCCGGTGTCGACCGTGCGATCAGCATCGTATCCCGTGCGCTGGAACTGTATGAGCCGCCGATTTATGTACGCCATGAAGTGGTGCATAACAAATTTGTCGTCGATGGTTTGCGTCGCAGCGGCGCGGTATTTGTTGATGAACTGGACGAAGTACCGGACGGCAATATCGTTATTTTCTCCGCGCACGGCGTGTCGCAGGCGGTGCGGGAAAATGCGAAGCAACGGGGCCTGAAAGTATTTGATGCGACCTGCCCGCTGGTCACTAAAGTGCATATGGAAGTGACCCGTGCCAGTCGTAAAGGCGTCGAGTGCATTCTGATTGGCCATGCAGGCCATCCGGAAGTTGAGGGCACTATGGGCCAATACGATAACCCGGAAGGGGGCATTTATCTGGTGGAGTCGGTCGAGGATGTGGCCAGGCTACAGGTGAAAAACCCGGCAGAGCTGTGTTTCTCCAGCCAGACGACGCTATCAGTTGATGATACCGCCGATGTCATTGATGCGCTGCGGCAGAAATTCCCGGATATCGAAGGCCCGCGCAAAGACGACATTTGCTACGCCACACAAAACCGGCAGGATGCCGTGCGCGAACTGGC
>JAIXSW010000524.1 GCA_027484495.1 Gammaproteobacteria bacterium | reverse complement strand
GGCGATGCTGCACTTTGGCTGTTTCCAAATCGTCCTGCGCTTTTTCAAAGTCAATCTGACTGATGGCTTTGAGGCTATACCCTTGCTCGGCGCGGCGTTTTTCGCGGTCAGCAGTGGTGAGAGTGACCTGAGCAATATCGACGGCTTTTTGGTCGGTCAGTTGTTGTTTTTTCGCCAGAATTTTCTGCCGGTCATAGCTGGTTTGCAGACTAAACAAGGTGGCTTGTTCCTGCTGCAACTTGTTGTTGAGCTCAGGGCTGTCTAGCGTGGCGAGGATTTGACCTTTTTTTTTTTTTTTACCGGCATCGAGCAGCAGCGTTACTGTGCCTTCGGCCGGCGCATACAGCTTCGGACTGACTGCTGCCACCACCTGGCCTTGTGCGGAAATATCGCGGGTAAAATCGCTGGTTTTCACCGTATCGATGCGCACGCGCGACAATGGAATAGAAATATCCGATGCTGACCAACTTTGTATGGCCGGCATGACCAGCCACAGCAATAAGCCAACACCGGCCACAGCAGCCAGCGGCAATATCCAGCGGGGTTTCGAATGAGGGGCGCGCAGAACTTCATCTTGCGCGCTGGTATCGGCTATTTTCATCAGCAATTCCTTATATGAATGCCAATGAGTCAGCGCTGTGGCGAAAATGGTTGGGATGCCGGGAACAAAAACATGTAACGGAATGTGTATCTGGCCATTTCAGCCTGATGATCACCGCGGGACTGTGCGCCGGCCGCTCAGTTGCGGTAGAATCCGCCGCCTTTGATTTATCCGGCTTTCGGAGGAACTCCTCGCCATGCTGCTGTTGATCGACAACTACGACTCTTTTACCTGGAATCTGGTGCAGTATTTTGCTGAGCTGGGGCAACAGGTCGTGGTGAAACGGCATGATGAGATTGATTTGGCCGGCATCGCTGCCTTAGCGCCGGATCACTTAGTGATTTCGCCAGGCCCATGCAGTCCGGACCAGGCCGGCATATCGCTGGCCGCTATCACGGAGTTTGCCGGCAGGTTACCGATTTTAGGCGTCTGTCTGGGCCATCAGGCGTTAGCGCAGGCGTTTGGCGCAAAGATCATCCGTGCGCGCCAGGTGGTGCATGGCAAAAACTCGCTGATCCGCCATGACAACAGTTCGGTTTTCAGTGGCCTGAATAATCCGCTCAGTGTCACGCGTTACCATTCGCTGATCGTCGACAAAACATCATTACCAGCTGCTTTTCGTCTGACCGCATGGACCGAAACTGCCGACGGTGACATCGATGAAATCATGGGCATTGCACATCGTTATCTGCCACTGCATGGCGTGCAATTTCATCCCGAAGCCATTCTGACCGAACAAGGTCATCAATTACTCGCTAACTTTTTGGCCGAACGCCGCGCCTGAGAGCGCGCCAGCATTGACAGCGCGGGCTTTGGCACCGCACACTGCTGGCATCAGCAAAAATGAAATAAAGCGGTTCCATGTCGTCTATTGTCCAATTGCAACAACAGCGTTTTTTTGATTGCATCCTCGAAATAAAACCCGATCAAACGCGGTACGGCTACAAGCGTCAGGCGCAAAAAGCAGCGAATGCGGCAGCACGACCCCAGCAGGCCGAGGCAGGCCGGACTTTGCTCGATATTGAACAACAAGCCGCCTTTAACCGTCAGGCCGGCGCAATCGCCAAACAACAATTTGTTGAATTTACTCAGGCGCATCTGCACGACCAGGTGGCCGAAGAACTGTTTCTGAAGCTCGGTAAGTTCGACACTATCGCCAGCACCGTCTTTAACCTGGCCGATGGCTTTCCGGCCGTGTTAGATGTGCTGCGTGCCCGGGCGCTGACGCTGAGTCAGCTGGAAAATCTGGTCAGTCCGGTAGACTGGCTGAAAGAAGATTTACTGAAGCTGGTAAACCAACCGCAATACCGCAATAAAACCCCGTCTGGTAATTTTATTAAAGAGATTAAGCCAGCGCTGGGATTGCTGGGGCTTGAAGCGATGCAGCAAATTCTGCCGGTGTTTGCGCTGAAACGATCCTTGCCCCATGCCACCGACCCTTTTACCGGTTTTAAAGGGCAAATCTGGCAATACAGTATTGCCGTCGCGCTGGCGGCTCAGCGTTTAGCCGAAGAAACCGGTGAAAATCCGTTTGTGGCATATTGCGCCGGCTTGTTCCATTCGCTGGGATACCTGGTGGTGGCACGCACTTATTTGCGCACCTATCAGCAAGTCAAACAGGCCGCCATGCTGAAATCCCGTGACTCCCGGGATACGGAATTGACAGATGCACTGGATAGCCTGGACGCGGATGCCAGTTTCCTCAATTCCTGTTTTCAGGAATTTTCCGCCAATATCAGCGCCGATCTGGTGGCAAAGTGGGGCTTAAAACGCGTCCCGCTCAGTCAGGTGCTGGACCAGTTCGCCGAAGGCGTTGGTTTTAGCGGCGCCAGCCGTCTGACGCAGATCGTGCATCAGGCCGTGTATTTTGTGCAGGCGCAAACGCTGCGCAAGTATAAATTGCTGACTGAGGCCGAAGAGTTGCAGTGGATGCAGGAAGTACAGATCCGGCCGGAACATCGTCAATTGTTGCAACAGACCCGCTTAGATCGGCTGGACATCGACTAAATTGTCGACCTGATACAGGTCAGACCAATTTATTTTCACCATATTCATGCAACAGCCGGCTCTGCCGGTTGTTGTCGTTCTGTAGCGCGCCAGCACTGAGCCGGCGCCTGCATACGGAAACAATGAGTTGCTTAGTTATTCACCTGAATTGCAAATCTATCTGCAGCCCTTTATTTTCGCGCGTTTCAGCGTTTTTTGCCCGAGACTTCGCGGTTTTTTTCTGTAATACTGCCAAATAATTCTGAATAAAAATCTGCCGTAGTTTTGCATAATTGCATAAGCCAATCACGGCCTCCCGCACTCAGAGGAACTAACCATGTCAGCAGCTTTACCCGTTACCCGCGCTTTGTTTGATGAAGTCATGGTGCCGAACTACGCACCGGCACCAATTATTCCGGTGCGTGGCCAGGGTTCCCGCGTCTGGGACCAGGATGATCGCGAGTATGTCGATTTTGCTGGCGGGATCGCCGTAAGTTCGCTGGGTCACTGCCACCCGGCACTGGTCAACGCGCTGACGGAACAAGCCGGCAAGCTGTGGCATTTAAGTAACGTGATGACCAACGAGCCAGCGCTGCGTCTGGCTAAGCAGCTGGTTGACAATACTTTTGCCGAAAAAGTCTACTTCGCCAACTCCGGCGCTGAAGCCAACGAAGCAGCGCTGAAACTGGCGCGGCGCTGGGGCTTAGAAAAATTTGGTGCGCACAAACAAGACATCATTTCTTTTGGCAAAAGCTTCCACGGCCGGACTTTTTTCACTGTGACCGTTGGCGGTCAGGCGGCCTATTCAGATGGTTTCGGACCAAAACCTGCAGCAGTACTGCATGCTGAATTCAACAATCTGGACAGCCTCAAAGCACTGATCTCAGACAATACCTGTGCCGTCATTATGGAACCGGTGCAAGGCGAAGGCGGTATTATTCCGGCCACAGCCGAGTTTATCCAAGGCGTGCGTGAACTTTGTAACCAGCACAATGCCCTGCTGATTTTTGATGAAGTGCAAACTGGTGTTGGCCGTAGCGGCAAACTGTATGCCTATATGCACACGCCGGTGGTACCGGACATTCTGACCAGCGCCAAATCACTCGGTGGCGGTTTCCCAATCGGCGCGATGCTGACCACGACAGAAATCGCGTCACACCTGAAAGTCGGCACCCACGGTTCTACCTATGGCGGCAATCCGCTGGGTTGTGCTGTGGCTTATGCCGCCATTGACACCATCAACCAGCCGGCCGTGTTAGATGGCGTGTTAGCCAAAGAAGCACTGTTTCGCGCCGAGTTGGCGAAAATCAATGATAAATACCAAGTATTCAGCGAAGTTCGCGGTCAGGGCCTGTTATTAGGCGCAGCGCTGAACGAGCAGTACAAAGGCAAATCGCGTGATTTCCTGTTAGCGGCTGCAGCTGAAGGGCTGTTTGTGCTGATGGCCGGTTATGACGTCGTGCGGTTTGCGCCAAGTCTGGTGATCCCGGATGCCGACATTATTGAAGGCATGGCACGGTTTGACCGCGCCGTGGCGAAAGTGGTGCAGGGTTAAGCACCAACCCCCCCCGAATCTTCAATGATGAAGGGTATTTACCCAAAAAGAGAGAGCAACGGCGGCTGCCAATAAAAATAACAAGCCGCCGGATAAAGCAAAACATTGCGGGATTGAAGCCCCCGCACAACTCCGAGGAAGCGACCTATGATGGTGATCCGTCCAATCCGCGCCGCAGATTTCCCGGTGCTCTATGAAATGGCGGTGGAATCCGGCCATGGATTTACCTCATTGCCGGTTAATGATGAACTGCTGCAGCGCAAAATTAAGCGGTCGGAACAGAGTTTTCGCAAAGCCGTCAGTACCCCGTGCGATGAGGGGTACTTGTTTGTGCTGGAAGACACTGCGACCGGCGAAATTTGTGGCACTAGTGCCATTGAAGCTGCGGTAGGCCTGGATGATGCGTTTTATAACTATCATCTGGGTAAGGTTGTCCATACGTCGCGGGCGTTAGGCGTCTACAAAACGGTGGATATCCTGACGCTGTGTAACGATTACACCGGAGCCACTGAGCTCTGTACGTTATTCCTGCGCGAACACCGCCGCGAGAAAAACAGCGGCAAGATGTTGTCGCGGTTTCGCTTTTTGTTTATGGCGGAATTTCGCGAGCGTTTTTCTGACCGCATCATCGCCGAAATGCGCGGCGTGTCGGACGAGAACGGCAACTCCCCATTCTGGGAATGGCTGCAGGAACACTTCTTTTCGGTCGATTTCCCGACGGCGGATTACCTGACCGGCATTGGCCAGAAAGTCTTTATCGCCGAGCTGATGCCGAAATACCCGATTTACGTCAGTCTGCTCAGTAAAGAAGCGCAGGCGGTGATTGGCAAAGTGCATGAAAAAACCCGTCCGGCGCTACAACTGCTGCAATCTGAAGGTTTCTCCACCACCGGTTATGTCGATATTTTTGATGCCGGCCCCACGGTTGAAGCCAAGCTCGAGCATATCCGGACTGCGCGCAACAGCCGCCGTCTGCAGGTGCGGATCGCGCCGGTCAGCGGTGGTCAGCCGTATCTGGTTTGCAATACCGACCGCGAGAATTTCCGCGCCAGCTGGACGCATCTGCATGTCGCAGAAACCGCCACTGAGGTGAATCTGCCGGCAGAGTTTGCCGAAGCGCTGCAGGTCAGCGATGGTGACTGGGTGCGTTTAGCCCGTTTATAAGCCCGTTTTGAAGGAACAGTGTGATGACACAACAAGTACAGTTTATTAACGGTCAGTGGCTTGCGGGCGAGGGACTGCTTTTCAGTTCAATAGATCCGGCAAAAAACCAGCAGATCTGGCAAGGTCAGGCCGCTTCAGAACAACAGGTTGATCTGGCATTTCGGGCGGCACGCGCTGCATTTGATGCCTGGGCTGACCTTACTTTCCATCAGCGCGCCGATTATATCCGCGCTTTTGGCCAGCAACTGAACGAACACAAAGAAGCACTGGCGCTTTGTATCGCTGAAGATACCGGCAAGCCATTGTGGGAAACCCGCACCGAAGTGGCGGCAATGATCGGCAAAGTCGATATCTCGATCCGGGCTTATCAGGAACGCACCGGTGAAAAAGAAAACCCAATGCCACAAGGCCGTTCTGTACTGCGGCACAAACCACACGGCGTGGTTGCGGTATTTGGCCCTTACAACTTCCCGGGGCATTTGCCCAACGGCCATATTATTCCGGCGTTACTGGCGGGCAATACCGTGGTGTTTAAACCCAGTGAAATGACGCCGAAAGTAGCAGAAGCCACGGTCAAGTTATGGCAGGCGGCTGGCTTACCGGCCGGCGTGCTGAACTTACTGCAGGGCGAAGTAGTGACCGGCAAGGCGATTGCGGCCCATCCGGAACTGGACGGGCTGTTTTTCACCGGAAGTTCGCGCACTGGTCATTTTTTACATCAACAATTTGCCGGCCGGCCAGACAAAATTCTGGCATTGGAGATGGGCGGCAATAACCCGCTGATCGTGGCCGATGTCAGTGATATCGATGCCACTGTGCATGACATTATCCAGTCGGCGTTTATTTCGTCCGGCCAGCGCTGTACTTGTGCCCGCCGCCTGTATTTACCTGAAGGTGATGCCGGTGATGCGATCCTGGCGCGGTTACTCGAAGTCAGCGCCAATATCCGCGTCGGATTATACGACGCTGCAGAGCAGCCGTTTATTGGTTCGATGATATCCAATAAGGTCGCGCTCGGCATGCTCGCTGTGCAGGACCAACTAACCGAACTTGGCGCCCGCGTGTTGCTGCCGATGCGTTTGCTGGCGGCGGATACCGGCTTACTGACACCAGGGATCCTGGACTGCTCGGCCGCACAAGCGTTGCCGGATGAAGAGCATTTTGGCCCGTTGTTAAAAGTGTTCCGTTTCACTGATTTTGATGCAGCCATCACGGCCGCGAACCAGACCAGTTTTGGTTTATCGGCGGGTTTGCTATCGGACAATGAAGCGCTGTACACGCGTTTCTTCCGCCGCATCCGCGCTGGTATTGTCAACTGGAACCGGCCTATCACCGGCGCCAGCTCGGCGGCACCTTTTGGTGGTATCGGCGGTAGTGGCAATCACCGCGCCAGTGCCTATTATGCGGCAGACTATTGCGCTTATCCGGTTGCTTCGGTAGAACTGGCACGCAGTGAACTGCCGGTGCAGTTGTCACCGGGTTTGCAGTTCTGACGCTGGCACCGGCTGTTTCGTTGCATAAAGCACAAACTTTATGCAACGAATTTGCTTGCTGACTTGCCCTTCAGCCATCGCAGATATATTTTTAAGCTCAGCGCTTTACGCTGAAATGCAATCTGTGGCAGATTGAAGTCCCTCATTAATTCCCGGTACGCAGAGCTATGGTCACGGACAAACCCGGTTATGAACATCTAATCCAGTTTTTAACCGAACATTTAGCGTTATTCGAGCAACAAGGCACGCCGACGTCGCATCGCAAAACGCTGGGTGTGATCATTGAAGAGCTGATTGCCGAGCAAATTATCCAGTTATGTCTGCAGCACACGGAGCTGGAAACGATCCACCGCAGCCAAATCATCCGCGAAGTGGATGGCATCATGTACGACTTTCAGGAAGTACTGGCCTCAGTTATCGAAAAGCCAGCCACCGAAGAGCAAATTGAACTGATTAATGAAGTTTCCTTACTGATTAAGAATCTGTTTGATACCGCCATCGCGCATCTGATGGACTAAGTCGGTACGACATCGGCATAACTGCTGGCAGGCGAAGCACTTTTTTCGCTAGAATAGCCTTTTCCCCCCGGACAGCAGGAGCCTTTCATGGCTGAGAATAATCAACTTCACGCCACCGTCAGTTGGGCAGGTGACAGCAATTTTATTGGCCGTTCTGGTTCAGGCCATGCCGTAGTATTTGACTCAAATAAAGACGATGGTGTCGCACCAACCCCGATGGAAATGTTACTGATGTCGGCCGGTGCCTGCTCGTCAGTTGACGTGGTCAGCATCCTGCAAAAAGCCAAACAGCAGGTCACGCATTGTCGCGTGGTGTTAAGTGGTGAGCGGGTTGATTCAGTGCCACGGGTGTTTGACAAAATCCATCTGCATTTTGAAGTGACCGGCTTTAACGTCAGTGAAAAACATGTCGAGCGCGCAGTCAATTTGTCGGCCGAGAAATATTGCTCCGTGTCGATCATGCTGCAAAAAGCGATGACAGTAACGCATTCTTTCGCTGTGATCCCAAGCGAGCTGCAGCCACAGGGCTGACAGTTGCCAGTTCTGCAATTGATTAACCTATACTGAGTGCACGTCACTCAGCGGAGAGCCGAATACCGTGGTAAAACCTTTTGAAAAATTGAAGCTGCATGGCTTTAACAATTTAACCAAAAGTCTGAGTTTCAGTATTTACGACATTTGCTACGCGCAGACCGATCAGCAACGACAGGAATATATTTCCTATATCGATGAGCAATATAACGCGGATCGGCTGACCGACATCCTGACCAAAGTGGTGCATATCATCGGCGCCAATATCCTCAATATTGCGCGGCAGGATTATGACCCGCAAGGCGCCAGCGTGACCATTCTGGTCTGCGAAGAACCGATGGAAGAGCATGCAGCAGGCCCAACACCAGATGCGATAGTGGCACATTTGGATAAAAGCCATATCTGCGTGCACACCTATCCGGAACACCACCCGCATGATGGCATCTGTACTTTCCGTGCGGATATCGAAGTGTCGACCTGCGGCGTGATCTCCCCGCTCAAAGCGCTGAATTTCCTGATCCACAGCTTTGAATCGGACATTGTCACTATTGATTACCGCGTACGGGGTTTTACCCGTGATGTCAGCGGCGTGAAGCACTACATCGATCACCCGATCCATTCCATCCAGAACTTTATGGATGATGCGACCAAAAATGCCTATCAGATGGTCGACGTCAACGTTTATCAGGAAAACCTGTTTCATACCAAAATGATGTTAAAAGACTTCGAGCTGGACAATTACATTTTTGGTGCCGGGGTCGAATCGGTGGCCACTGACGAACAGCAGATCATCGCGAAAAAGGTCAAACGCGAAATGCGCGAGATTTTTTATGGCCGTAACCTGCCGGATTTAGGCTAAATCAGCCGGTACTTGCCGCAGAGTCATGATGGAACCAACCGCAAAATGAGTGATTTCATTCGACCTGCTGATGTAACAGACGCTGCGGCAATTGCAGCGATTTATAACCATTATGTCGAGTATACAGCCATCAGCTTTGAAGAGCAGGCGGTGCCTGTCGATGAGATGGCAAGCCGGATCTCTACCGTGTTGCAGCAAGGTTTGCCTTATCTGGTGGCGGTACTTGATGATGATGTGGTCGGCTATTGTTATGCCACGCCGTGGAAAGCCCGCGCTGCTTATCGCTATTCAGTGGAAGTAACTGTGTATCTGAAACCGGATGCACAGGGCCGGGGGCTCGGTTATGCCTTGTATCAGCAGTTGTTTGCCGCGCTGAAAGCCGCTGGTTATCACGCCGCCCTTGGCGGCATTGTGCAGCCGAATTCGGGCAGCGTGGCCTTGCATGAAAAATGTGGCATGACTCAGGTGGCGCTGTTGCCGGATATAGGTTTTAAGTTCGGCCAGTGGCACAGCGTCGGTTATTGGCAGTTGTTGCTGTAGCGAACCGCCGTGCCGGCAGCTCATTCCAGCCGCGTACTCAAACCGCTCATTCTAACCACTTATTCCAACCAGTTGACCTGACCACGCGCCTGGCGGCGTTTGACCATCAGCTCTTCAATCAGCGGCGTCAAAATCAGTTCCATCGCTAAGCCCATCTTGCCGCCCGGCACCACCAGCGTATTAACCCGCGACATAAAAGACCCTTGCAGCATCTGCAGGTAATACGGGAAATCGACATGTTTGATGCCGCGAAAACGGATCACGACAAAACTTTCATCCAGCGATGGAATATCTTTGGCGCTGAAAGGGTTGGAGGTATCCACTGTCGGCACGCGCTGGAAGTTGATATGGGTGCGCGAGAACTGTGGCGTGATGTGGTTGATATAGTCATCCATGCTGCGCACGATACTAGACATCACCGCTTCGCGCGAGTGGCCGCGCTCCGAGGTATCCCGCATAATCTTCTGGATCCATTCGAGGTTGATGATCGGCACCATGCCAATCAGCAAATCGACATGTTGCGCGACGTTGTGATTGTCGGTGACCACGCCGCCATGCAGGCCTTCATAAAACAATAAATCTGTCTCAGGCCGGATCTCCTGCCAGGGCGTAAAAGTGCCGGGCAGCTGATTAAACGGCACCGCTTCGTCAAAGGTGTGCAGGTATTTACGGATTTTGGTGCTGCCGTGTTCGGCATAATTGGCAAAGCAGTTTTCCAATGCGCCGAAATCGTTGGCTTCAGCACCAAAATAACTGATATGCCGGCCTTGTTCTTTGGCTTTGCGAACTTCAACGTCCATTTCCGGTCTGCTGTAGCGGTGGAAACAATCGCCTTCCACAAAAGCCGCATCAATACCCTGGGCGCGGAAAATATGTGAAAAGGCATTGGTCGTGGTCGTGGTGCCTGCTCCGGAGGAGCCGGTCACGGCAATAATCGGGTTTTTTTGTGACATCCGCGCACTCCGCTGTAATTTGCTTTGGTCTTACCATAAAGGATAAAGTGAAGTCACAGCAAGCGGCAGCGGATGTCGTCTTCGACTTATTCAACAGGAATTTCATGAAAGTGTTCAGTCTTGCCGCGTTGTTTCTGGCTATGAGCGCCAGCGCGGACCCGCAGTACGTCATTCATTATGCACAGTATCAGAGCGCCGAACGGGGCGTTGAGATCAGCAAAGTCCTTGGCACTATTCAGCAAAAAGGTTATCAGAATCAACCGGCATTCAGCCGCGACGGCAGCCGGTTATTGTGGACGGCGCAGGCCGGTACAGGTCCGATGGCGACCGATATTCATTGGCTACTGCTAAGCGAGGGCGGAGCCGGCAAAGCGCTGCGCGCCACCACTTTTGGCGAATTTTCCGCCACGCCAGTGCCGGGTTCAGATAGCGACTATTCGGTGGTGCGGGTTGAAGCCGATGGCACGCAGCGCTTATGGCAAATCAACAGCCAGACTGAGCAGGTGTTATATCCGGAACTAACAGGCGTCGGTTACCACGTTTGGGGCTCTGATCAGGATTTATTGTTGTTTTTACTCGAAGACAGCACCGGGCCAAATCGCGCTGTGTATCGCACCAAAGATGGCGAACTGACCACGCTGGCCGGCCATATTGGCCGGGCGCTGTTGTATCAGGCCAATAGCGACCGGTTCTTCTTTACCGCACCAAGACCTGGCCAGCCAGCCGATAGCCCGCTGTGGTTGTGGCGTTATCAGGCTGGCGGCAAAAAAGCCGAAGCACTGCTGCCGATGCCGGCCAATGGTCAGGATCTGGCCATCACCAGCCAGGGCACGGTATTGGTTAGTGCCGGCAAATATGTGTTTCAGCTGAGCGGCGACCATTGGTTACCCTGGGCTGATTTATCCAAACAGTGTGACGGCAAAGTCAGCCGGTTTAAACTGAATCCGGTACAGCCTGTGCTGGCCTTTGTTTGTGAACAGGAGGGGTAATGGCCGTTATTCTGTGGGCACTTTTTGCCGTCGCTTTGTTGCCTTATCTGGCACGACTGCCGGTCGCGCGGGCGATGAACCAACTCGGTGGGTATGACAATCACCTGCCGCGGGCGCAACAGGCGCGTTTGGAAGGGATGGGCGCCCGTGCCAATGCGGCCCATTACAACAGCTTTGAAGCGCTGCAGCTGTTTCTGGCCGCCGTGCTTGGCTGTGTGATCAGCGGCAACTATGACAGCACAATGCAGCTGCTGGCCTGGTTGTATGTTGGCTGCCGGGTGGCGTTTATTTTGTTGTATTTGCTGGATTACGCATTGTTGCGTTCGACCGTCTGGGTGGTTGGCGTCGTTGCCGTATTCAGTATGATGGTTCGTGCGGCGCTTAGTGTCTGACACCAACTTGTACAGCGATTAAAACAAAGCCCCGCGTGCGGGGCTTTGTGCTATTTAGAACTTAAAGTCCATATAAAGCGGGTCATGATCCGACGAGCGGTATGGATTGGGTGCATACAACGATTGCTGCTGTGCTTTGGACTTAAACTCAGTGTTGTAATCCAGCACTGCCGGCTCGTCAGCGTTAATTCCCCAATGGTGGAATTGCTGCAGCTTGGCTTTCAGCTGCGGGCTGGCCAGGGCATGGTCCAATGTGCCAGAGCGACCCCGGTAAACAAATGACGAATGCACGGCATCTTTCGGCGCCAAATGCTGCCAACCGTTTTGCTCCAGATATTGCAGCGGCGCTTCTTTGCGGTAGGCGTTTAAGTCACCCATCACCAGCACATAGTCCGTATCGATGCCGGTCGGTTCGGTCTTCAGCCATTCGGTCAGCGCTTTTGCTGCCGCGACCCGGGTCGGCGTCCAGCAACCCTGACCGTCATTCAGGTCTGAATCCGGTCCTGCTGTTTTCGGACAACTGCCTTTGGATTTAAAGTGATTGATGCTGACGGTCAGCTGTTGTTTGGAACTCAGATCGCGGAAGCTTTGCGCTAACGGTGGCCGGCTACCTTTGTCAAATGGCGCCTTGGTATAGACCGCCGTGGTGCCGATTGGCTCGACATTGGCTTTACGGTAAATCATCGCCACCATGATATCGTCAGAACCCGGTTTTTCGCTGGGCTGAACAAAGGCATAGACTTCGCTGCCGAGTTGCTGGTTCAGGCTTTGCACTATGGTGGCCAAAGCGCTACCGGGCCCGAAGCCGTTATTTTCGACTTCTAATAAACCAATCACATCGGCGTCCATCGCCGCCAGTGCCGCCAACATTTTGGCTTGCTGGCGCTGCAATTCATTCGCATCGGTCGCGCCGCGTTTGGTCGGGAAGCGCGGGCTGTTGCCTTCGCCGGTAAAGAAATTCAGCACGTTAAAGCTGGCAACGCGCAGCTCGCCGGCTTTTTTCGCGGCAGGCGCGGCCGGACGTGGGTTGGTCGCAACAAATTCAGGTTGCTGACTGACGACGACACGATAGCCCACTTTGGTTTGCAGCAAATACCCTTGCAGCTTATTAACGGTATCGCCAACCCGCACTGTATTGCTGGCCGACAGATCGCCGGTCGGAAAGCGCACGGGCTGCGGGTTCTGTTTCATGCTGGCATCATCAATAGTGATTTCCTGCAACGCTTGTTTGGCCATCAGCGCTTTTGACGCATCGCCTGGCAACGCCACTTCGGTCGCGACCGGCAGGCGTTCATTGGCCAGCACCAGCTCGCCATAACG
>JAIXSW010000067.1 GCA_027484495.1 Gammaproteobacteria bacterium | reverse complement strand
CCGCCGAGGCGCTGCAGCGCAAAACCAAACAGGATGGAGAAAAACAGCACCTGCAGCATGTCACCACGGGCAAAAGCGTCGAATACGCTGGGTGGGATGATGTTCAGCAGAAAATCGGTCACTGTCTGCATCTGGCCTGGCGCGGTGTATTTGCTGATCGATTGCTGATCGAGACTCGCCGGGTCGATATGCATGCCAACGCCTGGCTGCACCAGGTTAATCACCACCAGACCAATCACCAGCGCCACGGTCGAGACCACTTCAAAATACAGCAAGGCATAACCGCCGGTCTTGCCAACCCGTTTCATATCTTCCATGCCGGCGATACCAATCACCACAGTACAGAAAATGATGGGCGCGATAATCATCTTGATCAGTTTGATAAAACCGGTGCCGAGCGGCTGCATCGCCGTGCCGGTGTCCGGATAAAAGTGTCCGAGTGTGATACCGATGGTGATGGCGAGCAGCACCTGAAAGTATAGGCTGGAAAACAGCCGGCCTGTTGCTTGTTTCATCTTGTTCTCTTTTTTGGTTTACGGAGGAAATCTCCCTGTCGTATGGACAGAGGCAAAGGCTGGGCCAGAACTGGAACTGTGAAAATGTCTATATTTATTAATTGGTTATTTATTTAATGGTGATTGAGGTGTCTGGGTTTGTGTGGATTTCCACACAGTCCTAGTTGGAGGTTGTCACTTTTTCCGCCGGTGTGCGACACCCGGTGTGCGACACCCGGTGTGCGACACCCAAAATGCGGTGTGTTGCGCGTTGCTCTACACACCCTGCGTGTTGCGGATTTCATGTTGTGGGTAGGGTGCAATGAGTGCACGAATTGCACCGCGACTTTCCCGTATGCGACACCCAAAATGCGGTGTGTTTCGCTTTGCTCTACACACCCTACGTGTTGCGGATTTCATATTGTGGGTAGGGTGATGAGTGCGCGAATTGCACCGCGACTTTCCCAGTATGCGACACCCAAAATGCGGTGTGTTTCGCGTTGCTCTACACACCCTACGTGTTGCGGATTTCATGTTGTGGGTAGGGTGCAATGAGCGTGCGAATTGCACCGCGACTGTGTTGGGTCTGGCCCCGATTCACTCCAAAAAATCCCTTCGGGTCAGCTGATACTTGGCCATTTTGTCGTACAGGGTTTTGCGGGCGAGGCCGAGTTCCTGCATTACGTCTTTGATCGAGCCGTGATACTGGTTCAGCGCTTCTTCAATCAGGCTTTTTTCGTAGGCTTCGACCCGTTGTTGCAGTGACATCAGGCTGCTGATGCCGTCGTTCGGGGTGTCGGTTTTGCCAAAACAGACGGCGGGGCCGAGCAGCACATAACGTTCGGCCATATTGCGCAGTTCGCGCACGTTACCGGGCCAGTCGTGCTGTTGTAATTGCTGCACCTGGGCCGGTGTCAGTGGTTGATATTCTTTGTGAAAGCGGGCGGCTGCGACCAACGCAAAATGGCTGAACAGCAACATCAGGTCGTCGCGCCGCTCGCGTAATGGCGGCAGGCTGACTTCGACCAGACTTAAGCGGTAATACAAATCGGCGCGAAAAGCTCCGCTGGCGGCCAGTTGTTTTAAGTCGGTTTTGGTGGCGGCGATGATACGCAGGTCGAGCGCCACCGGCTGATTCGAGCCAAGCCGGGTGACCCGGCGCTCTTCCAGCACCCGCAGCAATTTGACCTGCAGTGACAGCGGCGTACTTTCAATTTCATCAAGAAACAGCGTGCCACCATTGGCGAATTCAAACTTGCCGGCGCGTTTTTTCTCGGCGCCGGTATATGCGCCGGCGTCGGTGCCAAACAGTTCGCTTTCAATCAACTGTTCCGGAATAGCGCCGCAGTTGATCGCGACAAAATTATGCTCGCGCCGGTTGCTTTGTTCATGCAGATAACGCGCAACCAGTTCTTTGCCACAGCCGGTTTCGCCAAAAATCAGCACGTCGGCCGGCGCGTCCAACACCGCATCCAGTACGCCGCGCAGCTGCACCATGGCCGGGCTTTGACCCAGAATACGCATGCCCGGTTGCTGCGCACGCGCGACTGAGGCTTTTAGCTGGCGGTTTTCCAGCACCAAGGCGCGTTTTTCCAGTGCGCGCTGCGCCACTTCCAGCAAATGGGTGTTATCAAAGGGTTTTTCCAGAAAATCATAAGCACCTTGTTGCAGTGCTTTGACCGCAAGCGACACGGCGCCGTAACCGGTCAGCACCACCACCGGAATTTCGGCGTCGATAGCGTGAATAGCCTGCATCAGCTCTAGCCCATGCATCGCCGGCATATGGATATCGGTGATCACAATACCGGGAAACTCCTGGCCGTAACCGTCGGAGCTGAGTTGTTTCAGCAGCGCACCCGGATTGGCGGTGCTGCTGCAGCGCAGCCCTTCGAGGCGGAACAGCTGTTCGACCACAGTGCGGATCTCGGCTTCATCATCGATAAACAGGATCTGCGGCATCGAATCGGGGACAGACATAGGCATCAGCAGGCTTCCATCGGTAATAGCGGTAAAGTGACACAAAATTCAGCGCCGCCCTGCGGGTGATTGCGCACCTCCAGTTTACCGGCAAACGACTGGATGATGCGCTGCGAAATCGACAGGCCAAGCCCTAAGCCGTCGCGTTGTTTGGTGGTGAAAAAGGCCTCAAAGATCCGTTCGAGATGATGCGGCTCAATGCCGGGGCCCTGATCTTTTAAGATGATCTGCACCTGCGTTTCCTGGGTTCTGACCGCCACCGCCAGTGCTGCATCCGTTTGTTGCTGCATCGCCTGCAGCGCGTTGGTCAGTAAGTTCACCAGCACCTGTTCGAACTGGATTGGGTCGCCCAGCACTTGCGGCGGCGCTTCCGGTAACTGCAGCCGCACTTTAACGCCCTGACGCTGACACTGATGGTGCACCAGACCGACCGCATCCAGCACCAGCTTGTTGACATCGACGGGCTGGTTTTTGCCGGCGCTTTTGCGGCTGAAATCTTTAAACTGCGCGACGATGTTACTGAGCCTGGCGATCAGTTGCTGCATCGCCTGCAGGTTTTGCTGCGCTTCGCTGTACATGGCTTTATCCAGCATTTTGGCAGTGGTCTGGCTGTAGCTCGACAGCGCGGTCAGCGGCTGATTCAGCTCATGATTCAGCGACGCGGACAAACTGCCAATGGTGGCGAGTTTGGCCGCCTGCACCAGTTCCTGTTCGGTTTGTGCCAGCGCGGTTTCGGTTTGTTCGCGCTGGCGGATCTGCGCCACCAGTTGTTGATTGCTGGCGGCCAGATCGGCGGTGCGGGCAATGACGCGCTGTTCCAGCTGCCGCGCATGTTGTTCCAGCTGCGCCGCCCGTTTTTGCCGCTCGCGCTGCAGGCGCCAGCCGAGCAACAAAATCACAAACAGCAAGGTCGTCAGCAGCAAGGCGGCGGATAGTTGCTGATAGGCGTCAGTGGCCGGCGTCAACACGGTCAGCTGCCAGCCGAATTCGGTCAGGTCCTGCGACTGCGCAAGGAAATTCCGTTGGTCACCGGCCAGCGGCATTCGCCACAGCTGCTGCCACGGCGTCAGCAGGGCGCGACGCTGGCTGTGTTGCAGCGCGGTGATATTTTTCGTCAGGTAGCGTTGTTGTTCGGTGGCGCTCAGCGGCTGACTATCAAGCTTGGTCAAACGCCAGGCCGGCACGTCGGACAGGAAAATCTCCTGACTCTGGCCCGTCACAATAAAATGGCTGCCGGCCAGACCGGCGATTTGTTGTTGCTGCAGCTCCAGTGGCTCCAAATCCACTTTGACCACCAGCACGGCCAGCACCGGGCTATCTGCCACCGCGTTATCTGCCATCGCGCTATCTGCTACCGCGCCATCCTGCAGCATCGGCGCACTGTAATAGACACCGCGCATGCCGCTGGT
>JAIXSW010000361.1 GCA_027484495.1 Gammaproteobacteria bacterium | reverse complement strand
GTTACCACCGCTTTTGATCATGCCCATGTGCGGTGCGCAGCGCGCGTTGTCTTCTAACAGCAAGCGCAGCGCACGGCTGCCACCAGCGAAATAGTCGCCGACCGGGGATAACAATACATACAACATCGAGGTCAGCGTTGGTGTCGCGGCTTTGCCGATGGCAGGTTCAGTGCCGATATGGGTTGGGCGGATATACATAGAACCCGGTGGGGTTGGTACGTCGGCAGCGAAATGACGCACAGCGTCCACAATCATTTGGCTCAGTAACGCTGGTTCGAATTTAGGTAACGATAATAACTCCGAGCTTTGCAGCATGCGGGCGACGTTTTTATCCATGCGGAAAATGGCGATAGTGCCATCTTCGTGGCGGAATGCTTTTAAGCCTTCAAAACAAGTACTTGCATAGTGCAGCACATGCGCGCCCGGATGCAAAGAGATGCTGTTCGCCGGGACAATGGCCGACGGCCCCCAGGCATTTCCATCAAATTGGGCCATTGCCATTTCAGGCATAAATACACTACCGAATGCTGCCATTTGTTCTTTCCTGCTGATGACTGAAGGGCCAGATTGACTGGCTGATTTAGCTTGAGTTATTGATTCACAGAGGGTTTCACCCAACGCGTTTCGCACCGGTCAGGCAGATCAAACAACATCAGCTGGCAGGGCGGCACACGGAAAAACGCCGTCGAAATCGTTGTACACTTTCGCCGCATTGTAACCAGCCTGCTCGAATTCGGCATCAACTATCTGCGAGTCTAAACATCCGGAAGTGTAAACAAAGGCTTATTGCATCGACTGGGCCAGCACTGCATCCACCCGTTGCATCAATCGGGCTGCTTCGGCATGTTGGCGCGATAACGCCAGATGGACCGGTAACTGTTCTAACGGATCAAAAATCAGCATCGGATTTGCCAGCGCCATCTCGCTGGCGTGATAACAGAGGAAGTAGTCGTAGCGGCCACTGAGTAATAACCGGAAGGCGTCATGCTGATTGCTGATGTCGTAACGTTTCACCGCAAAAGCTGCCAGTTCGGGCCGCTGCTGCAGAAAGGTAAAGCGGGTTTCGCTGAGCGCCAGATAAGGGTAATGCTGCAACTGGCTCAGAGATGACATGCGTTTGGTCGCGCGCAACCGCACGACGCCCAGTTCCACCGCATACACCGGCAACCGGCTCAGGTGAAACTGCTGGGTTTGCTCACCGGATGGTGCAACAACAGCGGTGAAATCAATGTCATTGTCTAGCGCGTTTAAGCCTCGTTGCAGCGAATAAAAGCGGAAATCCGGCTGAAAACCGGCGGCAGTGAGCACCTTGTCTATCTGAACGACACCAAGCCCCTCCGCTTTCCCCTGCGGGTTACTGAATTCATAAGGTGGCAGATCGGAATAAAAATAAGTCACTGGTTCAGCCTGGACGGGTCCGGCAAACAGCAGAATCAGGCTGGTTTGTAGCAATAACCACCGGGTGCGGGATAACAACAGCAACATCAGTCGGACTCTGACAATCAAAAGGGTATGCAAATAACCTTAGACGATGGCTGCGTTGATGCGCTGTTTTTCACCACACTGTACTGATCCTGCTATGGCACGGCCGGCCAAGTATTCAGCGCTTTGAAAATAGGGCCAGTGAATAGTCCAGCAATTGCAGATCACCGACATCGCCATGGCCTGGCACTACCACAAGCGCTTGCGGATATTGGGCTTTAAGCCGTTGCAGGCTTACCGGCCAGGCGGCAACGTCAGCGTCGGCAATATTGCCAAGGCCCGGATACCGCGGAGCTTTCACAAAACAGCCGCCGTGTAACAGCTGATACTGTGGCAGCCACAGCACGATATTGTCGGCCGTATGGCCGGGCCCCGGATAAAACCATTGTACAGGGCCATCCTGATAAACCCCGCCCGGTGCTAAATCAGTAACCACCTGCAGCGGTGCGATCTGCTGTTCTGCGGCAATAGCGCCGGTTTGTGTTGTTACCTGTAACGGAATGCCCCGTTCCGCCAGCGCAACAACTCCACCGGTGCGATCATCATGGGCATGGGTTGCAATGGCTTTGCGTACCGGCTTTTGCAGCACCACATCAATCCAGTGCAATAAATCGCGGGTTGGATAAAAGCCCCAGGCGGTATCCAGTAACCAAATGCCGTCTGGCGTCTCGAGGATCAGGCCATTGGCGGTGAACACGGCACCGTTGCTGAGCTTTTGTTCTGTCCGGTGCAGCCATAACCCTGCTGCCAGTTGCTGTACCTGCAGTTGCGGCGACAGCTGCCGGACCGGATAGGCCGATGGCAGCTGCAGCGTAGGTGCGGCATGTGCCAGAGCGGAGCTGATCAGCAGCCATATGGTAAATAGCAAAGTGCGTGTTTTCATCAATGGTGCCCTGATTGGATGGTCTTTGGTCTCAATCATTGGATTATGCAGACTTTAGTCAATTTCTGTCATCGTCATCGTTAGTTGTGTCCCTGTTTATGCGAATTTTATCAGATTTTTATCACTATAAAAGGTACAGGCCCAGCTAGATTGTCGGGGCCTGAACTGATCTCAGGTTTCTTTTTTCAAGGAGATTGAATATGGAACAACAATCATTGGTTTGGTCGTTACCGGTACAAAACGTCAATGCCAGCCGCAGTACTATTCAGGGTTTGCAGGACTATAAAAACCGCTTCTGGGCTATTGGTCTCAATGGGGACACCTTACAGCCGGACGGCTTTCTGAAGTTCTTTAGTGACCGCAGCCTGCCTTTTGCATATTTTGTGCGCAGTCAGGGCTTGTCTATTGGTACTGAGGCTGCTTATGACAGCAATATCAGTACCTTACAGGCATACATCCAACAACAGATCAATGCAGAAGCCGATTTGGTGAACGCGATCATTGGTCAGCTGAAGGACTATCAGGCGCGCAACTGGGCGATTGGTTTAAATGGCGATACGCTGCAGCCGGATGGTTTCGTCAGCTTCTTTGGTCAACGTCAGCTGCCATTTGATTTTTATGTACGCAGCCAGGGCGTTGCTTTAGGTGAACCGAGCGCCTACAACCACAACATCCTGACGTTGCAGCAATATCTGCAACAACTGCGCTAAGCAGGAGGGCTGCAGCAGGCAGTGCTGCTGCAGGACTAGCAGCCGGGTTTGTAGTCCCGGCTTTTATTTTCGAAAAACGATCGATGTTTTGATGCAGTTGCTGGTGTTGCAGAGCCAGCCGCCAGTAAAAAAGTCTTTTTCATGGCGTCGCAGCAGCAACAGGCCCTGCCTAGTGCATAAAAGGCCCTGCCCGTTAGCAGGGCTCTTTAAAATTTACAGACTCAAGCCATGCCGGTACAACTTGGCAGCAACCTGCAACATCGCTTGTTGCCAGGCCTGGGATTTAGTCTCATCGGGGGCCAGCCAATACTGACCGTCGCCGTTGAGTAACAGGACAAAACCGGTTTCAGTCGCTTTGTTGTAATACATCATGCTGCTGGCGCCAACAAACAAACCATTGTGACCGACATAGTCCCCGCTGCGCTGCCAGAACCAACCCGGAAAATCCTGATCTGGCGTAAAAGATTGGTCCCAGCCCAGCATCTGTTGACGACGGGTTTTGCTCAGGCCTGGTAATGCCTGTGCCGGTGTTTCGCTGGCGATGGCTGCCAGATAGGTCGCCAGATCCCGCGCCGAACTGTGCAGCATACCGGCGTAATAATCGGAGGAGGCATAACGCGGCAGCGGCATCAGCGCACCTTCCGCTGTCGGCAGGTACAACGTGGCGGCGTTGCGAAAATCCTGCTGTGGCCAAAAGGTATTGTGCAATTCCAATGGCG
>JAIXSW010000443.1 GCA_027484495.1 Gammaproteobacteria bacterium | reverse complement strand
GCCAACAAAACTGCGCCGGCCAAATGGACCTACGCCAATATCGATTACATGAAAAACCAGCTCAAACGCTTAGGGTTTGGTTACGACTGGGACCGCGAAATCGCCACCTGCAAACCAGAGTACTACAAATGGGAACAATGGTTCTTCACTAAGCTGTTCGAAAAAGGCCTGGTCTACAAAAAAATGGCCACCGTCAACTGGGACCCGGTTGATCAGTGTGTGCTGGCCAACGAGCAGGTCATCGACGGCCGCGGCTGGCGCTCAGGCGCGTTAGTGGAACAACGCGAACTGGCGCAGTGGTTTATCAAAATCACCGACTACGCCGAAGAATTACTCAATGACTTAGACCAGCTGGACGAGTGGCCAGAACAGGTTAAAACCATGCAGCGGAACTGGATTGGCCGCTCTGAAGGCGTCGAAATCAAATTCAGCCTCGGTGGTTCCAGTTATGATTTCAGCGTGTACACCACCCGCCCTGACACTTTGTTTGGCGTGACTTACGTGGCGATTGCACCCCAGCACCCGTTAGCACAAAAAGCGGCAAAACTTGACGACAAGCTCGCGGCTTTTATTGAAGACTGTAAAGGCAACAAAGTTGCTGAAGCGGACATGGCAACAATGGAGAAAAAAGGTCACCCGACCGGTTTCTTCGCGGTCCACCCGCTGACCGGCGAACAAGTGCCGATTTTTGTCGCCAACTTCGTGCTGATGGATTACGGCTCAGGCGCTGTGATGGCGGTACCGGGCCATGACCAGCGTGATTTTGAATTTGCGACCAAATACGGTCTGCGGATCAAACAAGTGGTGGCTCCAGCAGCAGGCTCAGATGCAGTGGTCGATTTCAGCAAAGCGGCTTTTACTGAAAAAGGCGTGTTAATCAACTCTGGTGAGTTTGACGGACTGGAATTCAGCGCTGCTTTTAAAGCGATCTCAGACAAACTGGTGGCCAAAGGCGTTGGTCAGGTCAAGGTCAATTACCGGCTGCGCGACTGGGGCGTATCCCGTCAGCGCTATTGGGGCGCCCCGATTCCGGTACTGACGCTGGAAGATGGCACCCAAGTGCCGGTGCCTGCCGATCAACTGCCGGTGCGTTTACCGGAAGATGTGGTGATGGATGGCGTCAAATCGCCAATCAAAGCCGATCCGGAATGGGCCAAAACCAGTTATAACGGCAAAGCGGCTTTCCACGAAACGGATACGTTCGACACCTTTATGGAATCGAGCTGGTACTACGCCCGTTACTGCAGCCCGGACAATACCGATATGATGCTGGACCCGACTAAGGCCAACTACTGGCTGCCGGTTGACCAGTATATTGGTGGTATCGAACACGCCATTTTACACCTGCTGTACTCACGTTTTTTCCACAAACTGATGCGTGACGTTGGTCTGGTGCAATCGGATGAGCCATTCAAACGCCTGCTGTGTCAGGGCATGGTGCTGGCTGAAACCTTCTATCGCGACAACGAAGGCGGCAGCAAAACCTGGTTCTCACCGCAAGATGTCGCAGTTGAACGGGACGACAAAGGCCGTATCACCGGTGCTGTGCTCAAATCCGACGGTCAGAAAGTCGAATCGGCTGGCATGAGCAAAATGTCGAAATCAAAAAACAATGGTATCGATCCGCAAACGGTGATCGACCAGTACGGTGCTGACACCGTCCGGCTGTTTATGATGTTCACGTCACCACCGGAACAAACGCTGGAATGGCAAGATTCAGCCGTCGAAGGCGCAATGCGTTTCCTGCGCCGGGTCTGGACGCTGGTCAATGAATTTAACGCGTTTGGCCCGATTGACAGCCAACTTGCTGCGCTTGATAAAGCCGCATTAAACGCTGACCAGAAAACATTGCGCCGTGAACTGCACAAAACTATTGCCAAAGTCACCGACGACCTCGGCCGGCGTTATACCTTTAACACCGCAGTTGCCGCCATCATGGAGCTGATGAATAAGCTGCAAAAAGCCGCGACTGAGACCGCGCAGGACAAAGCCGTACTGGCTGAAGCCATCATTGCCGTGCTGCAACTGCTGAACCCAATCACCCCGCATTTATCGCAATATCTGTGGAAAACACTGGGCCATACCACTGAGCTGGAACATAGCGGCTGGCCGGTGCTGGACGAATCTGCATTGGTGGAAGACGCCAAGCTGGTAGTGGTACAGATCAACGGCAAAGTGCGCAGCAAAGTCACAGTCGCGCTTGATGCAACGCAGGACGACGTGCTGGCGCTGGCGATGGCCGAGGACATAGTGCAAAAGTACTTAGAGGGCGTCGAACTGAAAAAGGTCGTCTACGTGCCGGGTAAACTGCTGAGCCTGGTGGTCGGCTAATGCGCGGCTGGCGTCTGTCTGCGTTGATGCTGCTGAGCCTGTTGCTCAGCAGCTGCGGCTTTCAGTTGCGGGGTTCATTACCGCTGGAAAAATATCCGGCGGTGTACCTGCAAGGCGATAAGCATTCAGAACTGCTGCAGCAATTGGGCACGCAGCTCGAACGCAATCAGGTCAAACTGCTGGACAGTTCAGACGCTACCGCAGCTATTTTTGTGTTGGATTCAGACAGTCTGCAGCGTCGTACCCTGTCGTTGTTTCCAAACGGCCAGGTCGCGGAGTATGAACTGATTTATCAAGTGAATTACCAACTGATCTTGCCTGGGCAAGAGCCACGGCCTTATCAGATTGAGTTGTACCGCGATTATCAGGACGACCCGTCCCGCGCGCTGGCGAAATCAAAAGAACTGGATCTGATGCTGACCGAGCTGCGCTCGCAGGCGGTCGCCCGCATTATCCGTCAGTTCGGCCGGCTGTAAGCCATGCAAAAACTCTATGCCAATCAACTGGCGGCCAGCATAAAAAAACAGCTGGCCACTGTTTATCTGGTATTTGGGGAAGAACCGCTGCAAAAACTGGAAAGCCTCGATGAGATCCGCCGCGCGGCCAAAGCGCAGGGGTTCACTGAACGGCAAAGTTATCTGCTCGAAGCCCAACTCGACTGGGACAGCCTGTTTGGCGAATTTAACAGTCTGTCCCTGTTCTCCGATCGCAAGCTCATTGAGCTGGATTTGGGCACCAGCAAAATCACGCCGGCACAACAAGATCAACTGAAAAAAATCCCGGCCATGCTGCATCCGGACATTTGTCTGGTGCTGCACGGCGCCCGCAACAGCGGTGAATTCAGTAAAACCAGCTGGTTCAAGACCTTGTCAGAACAAGGCGTACAGGTGCAGTTTTACCCGCTGGATGACCAGCAGTTTATGCGCTGGCTAAAAGAGCGGGCGCAGCAACTGGG
>JAIXSW010000226.1 GCA_027484495.1 Gammaproteobacteria bacterium | reverse complement strand
CGCAAAGAAATTGCGGAGGTGATGCCCCAGGTTGATGTCATCATCGAGATGCTCGACGCCCGAATTCCATTTTCCAGTGAAAACCCACTGGTGCCGGAACTGCGCGGCGACACGCCGTGTATTAAAGTGCTGAATAAAGCGGATTTAGCCGATCCGGCCATCACGGCGATTTGGCAGGCGCATTTTGAGCAGGAAGCCGGCGTCAAAGCCATTCCAATCAGTCAGCAAGATCCGGCGCAGATCCGTGCTTTGCTCGACCTGTGCACCACCTTATTACCCGACCGTAACTTCGACGTCCGTGGTCCACGTGCGATGATTATGGGCATTCCAAACGTCGGCAAATCAACGCTGATCAATACCTTAGCCGGCCGGATTATTGCCAAAACCGGTAACGAAGCCGGTGTCACCAAATCACAGCAACGGATTAAACTCGACAACGGTGTGATCCTGACCGACACGCCGGGTTTCCTTTGGCCCAAACTCAGTCCGGCTAGTTGTGGTTATCGCCTCGCCATCACCGGCGCGATTAAAGAAACTGCCTTTGATTACGGCGATATCGCGATGTTCGCGGCCGAATATCTGCTGGAACATTATGCCGATCAGGTGTTAAGCCGTTATCAGCTGAAAGAAAAACCGGAAAATGACCTGGCGCTGCTCGACGCCATTGGTGAACGTCGTGGCTGTATGGTGAAAGGCGGTGTGGTCGATGTAACCAAAGCCGGCGCTATCCTGATTAACGAGCTGCGCGCTGGCCTGTTTGGCCCGATCACGCTGGAAACCCCTGATATGGTGACAGCTGAAGTGACCAATGCTAAGTTAGAGGAAGCCCGCAAAACCAAAGAAAAAGCGGAGCGTGATAAAGAACGGGCGCGCCGCACCAAGAAAAATCGCCGCTGACGCCCTGACCCAGGTTCGCCACATCCTCTGCTTGCCCGTACTGACGGCGCGAGGCTGTGGCCCACGTACACGGAGTTTGCGATGTCTTGTCTATCCCGCCGGCAGTCCTTGCTGGCCTTGCTGATTTCCGGCTGTTTTACCCTGTCGGCCACCGCCGCGCCGGTGCTGGTGACCAATATCAAAGGTTATGGTTTTGACGATAAGCGCCAGCTGCTGTCATTCAGTGAACTGGTGTTTGATGATGCCAGTGGCAAAGTGTTAGCACGCGGCCAGGGCATCGCCAAAGACTATCCGGAAGCCAGCAAAATCGATGGCATGGGCCGCACCTTGCTGCCGGGACTGATTGACGGTCACGGCCACGTACTCGGCCTCGGCCAGAACCTCAGTCAGGTTGATTTACGCGAAAGCAGCTCAGAAGCGCAGGCCGTGGCCAAAACCGCCGCTTTTGCCAAAGCCAATCCGCAGGCACAGTGGATCTTAGGCCGGGGTTGGAATCAGGTGTTATGGCCCAGCCAGCAATTCCCCGGCAAACAGCTGCTCGATGAAGTGATCAAAGATAAACCAGTCTGGCTGAGTCGTGTCGACGGTCATGCCGGCTGGGCCAACAGCAAAGCATTGCAACTGGCCGGTATCAGCAAAGACAGTATTGATCCGCCGGGTGGCCAAATCATTCGCGACGCCAATGGCGAGCCAACCGGCGTGCTGATTGATAACGCCATGCTGATGCTGGAAAAACAAATCCCGGCCATCAATGAAGCCGAACGTGTCAGTGCGCTAAATGCGGCATTTGCCCATCTGCTGTCGCTGGGCATCACCAGCACGCATGATGCCGGCATCGACGCGGCCAATCTGGCCACTTACCAGCAGTTACGTCAGGCGAAACAATTGCCGGTGCGGCTCTATCCGATGTTGTCAGCGACAGATCCGGCGCTTGAAGCCTGGTTAAAAGCCGGTCCTATTGACGATCCGCTCGACTTGCTCGATGTGCGCTCAGTGAAAATTTATGGTGACGGTGCGCTTGGCAGTCGCGGCGCGGCATTGCTCGCGCCTTATAGCGACAAGCCAAAAGAAACCGGTTTGTTAGTGACACAGCCGGACAAACTTACGGCCGTGATGAAACTAACCATCGACGCCGGTTTTCAGGCCAACGTGCACGCGATTGGCGATTATGCCAACCAGCTGGCGTTAGATCGCTTTGAAAGCCTGCAAACCGAAACGCAGCGCAAAGCTGGCCGTCACCGCATTGAACATGCGCAAATCGTTGCCCCCAAAGATTTGCCGCGTTTTGCCGCTTTGCATGTGCTGCCTTCGATGCAACCGACGCATGCCACGTCCGACAAAAACATGGCCGGTGATCGTTTAGGTGTGGCGCGGCTGCGCGGTGCTTATGCCTGGCGCTCCTTGGTCGATGACGGTAACCGCATTGTCGGTGGCTCGGATTATCCGGTAGAGCTGGCCAATCCGTTTTTTGGCATCCATGCCGCAGTGACGCGGCAGGACCAGCAGAATCAACCGGCTGGTGGCTGGTTACCAGAGCAGAAACTGACGCTGGTGGAGGCCTTACGTAGTTTCAGCGTCGATGCCGCTTATGGCGCCTTCCAGGACCAGAGTATGGGCAGTCTGGCGCCGGGTATGTGGGCTGATTTTATTCTGGTCGACCGCGATATCGTCAAAGTCGCGCCGGAACAGCTGTGGCAAACTAAAGTGCTGGCGACTTATGTCGGCGGCGAACTGAAATACCAATACCGCGAATAAACAAGGTCTTTTATGATTAGCCAGAAGTGGTCAAAACTGATTAAGTCACTGCATTTAAAGAAATTTCGCAAAGCAGAACAACTGTTTTTTGTCGAAGGTGAAAAAGCAGTGCTGGAAGTATTGGCCGCCCACTGGCCGGTCAAAGCCTTGTTTGGCACGGCTGATTTTTTTGACCGCTACCCAGAAACTGCATATGCCGCCGAAATGAGTCAGCCCTGCTCCGCCAGCTCGCTGGAGCAGGTTGGCACTTTTACCAGCAATAATGCCGCGCTCGCCGTCGTG
>JAIXSW010000397.1 GCA_027484495.1 Gammaproteobacteria bacterium | reverse complement strand
TTGATTTTGTATCCGTCCACCAGCCTGCATCAGGTGCTGCCGGTCACCCGCGGTGAACGGGTCTGCAGCTTTTTCTGGAGCCAAAGCCAAATCCGCGACGACGCCAAACGCGCTTTGTTGTATTCGCTCGACCAGCAAATCCAAAGCCTGCGTCAGCAATTAGGCGACAGCAGTGAAGTACTGGCGCTAACCGGGCATTATCATAATTTGCTGCGGATGTGGGCTGAGCTATAAGCTTTAGCCCGACGCCGAAATTTTCGACACACTTTGTAAAGGTATTTCACTGGGCGCCGGTCACGCCCTTTGGCATGCTGTACTGGTCTTACATCGCCAGGAACAGAGCGACCATGCTAAAAATTACAAATTTATCCAAAACTTACGATAACGGCGTCAAAGCGCTGCAAGATGTCAGTCTGACTATTCCCAAAGGGATGTATGGACTGCTGGGCCCAAATGGCGCCGGTAAATCCAGCCTGATGCGCACGATCGCGACGTTACAGGCGGCCGACAGCGGCAGCATTCAGTTTGGCAATATTGATGTGTTAAAAGACCCGAACGCCTTGCGCCAGACGCTGGGGTATTTGCCGCAGGACTTTCAGGTCTATCCGCGTATTAGTGCCTTTGATTTGCTGGAACATCTGGCGGTTTTAAAAGGCCTGAATGAGAAAAAATCCCGCCGCGACACAGTGGAAGCGCTGCTGGCGCACACCAACTTGTATCAGCACAAAGACAAAGCAGTCAGCAGTTTCTCCGGCGGCATGCGTCAGCGTTTTGGTATTGCGCAGGCGCTATTGGGCGACCCGCAGTTACTGATTGTCGATGAACCGACAGCAGGCCTGGACCCGGAAGAACGCAACCGCTTCCACAACCTGTTAGTCAGCCTTGGCGAAGACAAAGTGATTATTCTGTCGACGCATATCGTGGATGACGTGGCCGAACTGTGTCCGCAAATGGCGGTATTGGCGGGCGGGCAAATCCTGCTGACTGGCAATCCGCTGACCTTAGTCGATGAGTTACAGGGCCAGGTCTGGACCAAAACGGTCAGTCAGGCCGAAGCACTGGAGTTAGAGCAACAATTGCCGGTGATCTCCAAACGCCTCTTTGCCGGTCGCACTGTGCTGAATGTGTTTGCTATCAGCCAACCTGCAGGCTTCAGTCCATGCGCGGCCAATCTGGAAGACGTGTATTTCTCTTGTTTGCATCAGGCGCGTCAGCGCCAGTCTGCGTGAGGACATCACCATGTTTTTGCAGATGATTCGGTTTGAATGGCGCTATTATCAGCGTCAGCCGTCGTTTTATGTCACGTCATTGCTGTTTTTCCTGCTGGCGTTTTTTGCCACGGCGTCGGACAACGTGCAAATTGGCGGCGGCGGCGAGATTTGGGGCAATGGACCTTTTGCCATTACCCGGACTATCACCACCATGCTGATTTTTTCGATGTTTCTGGTGGTGAATTTTGTCAGCAGCACGGCGCTGCGGAATCACACCAGCATGATGGAAGAGTTGGTCTGTACCAAGCCGGTGCCGCCATTGTCATACCAGTTAGGCCGCTTTGTTGGCGCTTATCTGGTGTTGGTGACGGTGTTTGCCATGGTTCCGCTTGGCACTTTGCTGGGCTCTTTAATGCCTTGGGTCGATCAGGCGCGTTTTGGCCCAACCGTGCTTAGTTATTATGTTGATGCTTATCTGATTTTCGCGCTGCCGTCGCTGTTTGTGTTGTCAGCCCTGTTCTACACCATCGCCAGCAAGTTCAAATCGATGCAGGCGATGTATCTGGTGGCTGTCGTGGTGTTTGTGCTGTATCTGGTCGCCGGCAGTTTTGCGCAATCACCGGAATACCGCACCATCGCCGCTTTACTGGACCCATTTGGCTTACGCTCTTTTGCGGATGTGTCGCGCTACTGGACTATTGTCGAGAAGAATACGCTCAGTGTTAGTTTCAGCGGCGTGCTGCTGCAAAACCGGCTGTTATGGCTGGCGGTGGGCGTGGCGCTGCTGGCGTTGTTCGGCGGTTTGTTCAAGCCACTGGCGCTGACACCGAAAGCGCGTGCCGGCAAAGTCAAAGCCGGGAAAACTGTGCCGGTGTTTGCGATTAGTGCTTTGCAGACCAAAGCGCAACAACCATCTGCACTGGCGCAATTCTGGACGCGGCTTGGCTTTGAGTTAAAACAGGTCGTGTTCAGCGCGCCGTTTTTTATGTTACTGCTGATTTGTATCTTTAATTTGCTGGCGCCTTTATTTGCACCGCAGCGTTTTTACGGCACTGCTGATTGGCCGTTGACGCAAACCATGATTGAACTGGTCACAGATTCCAGTGGTTTATTGCTGGTCCTGATCCTGACTTATTACTGTGCAGAAGTGGTCTGGCGTGAACGCACCCAGGGGATCGGCGACATTATTGACGCGACGCCGGTGGCCAATATGGTGCTGTGGTTGTCGAAGCTGATGGCCGTCAGTGCCGCCATGTTGTTGATGTACTTTGCTTTTACCCTGACGACCATCAGTTATCAGTTGATCAAAGGTTTTGACGACCTCGATTTGCTGCAATACCTGATACGGCTGGGGTATTTCAACTTTCTGCCCTTTATGCTGACCGTGGTGCTGGCGTTCCTGATCCAGGTGTTAAGCCCAAACAAATATGTCGGTATGGGCGTATTTGTCGTGTATTTCATCCTGACGCAGGTGCTCGATGCCTGGGGCTTTAACCACCGGATGTGGCATTTTGCGGCGTCACCGGCGGCACCATTTTCCGATCTGAACCGCTTTGGCTGGACGTTAGAGAGTCATAGCTGGTACATGCTGTATTGGGGCGGGCTCACTGCCATCTTGTTTGTACTGGGGTTTGGTATGTTCCAGCGCGGGCCGGCGCAAAGCCTGGCGATGCGGTATCAACAGCTGCGGTATCAGATTGGTGCAGGTGGTCAGGCGGTAATTTTGCTGGGTAGCCTGATCTTTGTCAGTACCGGTGGCTGGATTTACTACAACACTCGTGTGCTGAATCAATATGACACTGCGGAACAGCAGATGGATTTGCAGGCGGATTATGAAAAAGCTTACAAAGCCGGTGCTGATGATCCGATCCTGGTCGCCACCAAAGTAGAAGCTTTTGTCGATATTTATCCGGTTGCACGGCGCATCGATGCCCGTGTCGAACAGACACTGATCAATAAATTCGATAAACCGGTCACGAAGATGTTAGTGAACTGGCCGAAATACACCCGCAGCATGGAGATCATCGCGCCAGGGGCGAGTTTAGGCCCACGTGATAGCCGACTGGGTACGGCCTGGCTGGAATTCAATACGCCGGTGCAACCAGGGCAAACCATCGATATGACCTTCGTGCTGAGCCGCACTAACCCTGGATTCCAGGATGACGATGTCGATGTTGCAGTGGTTGAAAACGGCACCTTTATCAATAACATGGAACTGTTGCCGCAGTTTGGCTACAACGCCGGATTTGAATTGCAGGAGCGGCATGAACGCAGCAAACGCGGTCTGGAACCGGTGCAGCGTGCGCATAAACTCGAAGACAGCAGCCGCTACACCGAGAGTGGTTTTGGCCGCGCCGAAGATTTTATTCAGTTCAGCGCTACGGTGTCCACGGCAGCAGATCAAACCGCGCTGGCGCCGGGTTATCTGAAGAAACAGTGGCAGCAGGATGGTCGTCAATACTTCCGCTATGAAATGAATGCACCGATGTTTAATTTCTACTCGTTCCTGTCGGCACGGCTGGCGGTGAAGAAGCAGGATTATCAGGGCGTGTCACTGGAGGTGTATTACCATCCTTCGCATCACTGGAACGTCGACCGGATGATGTTATCGATGCAGGACTCGCTGGATTATTTCAACAAAGCGTTTTCGCCGTATCAGCACCAACAGATGCGGATCATCGAGTTCCCGGGCTATCGTGATTTTGCCCAGTCTTTTGCCAATACAGTACCGTATTCCGAAGGCATTGGTTTTATCAATGATTTGCGCAATGAAGACAGCATCGACATGCCGTATTACGTCACGGCGCACGAAATGGCGCATCAGTGGTGGGGTCATCAGGTTGGTACCGCCAATGTACAAGGCAGTGCGGTGATCCCGGAAACACTGGCGCAATACAGCGCGCTCAGAGTGATGGAAACCAAATATGGTCAGGCCAAGTTACGCCAGTTCCTGAAATATGAGCTGGACCGTTATTTACGTGGCCGCACCGATGAAAAAGTTGCTGAAGAGCCGTTGCTGCGCGCTGAAGGGCAGGGCTATATCCATTACCGCAAAGGCTCCGTTGTGATGATGGCGATCAAAGACCGGATTGGTGTAGAGCGGCTCGACGCGAACTTGCAGGCGTTTTTGCAAGAGTTCCAATACAAACAAAATCCGTATCCAACTACGCTGGATCTGCTGCGCCACTTAACCACCGGCGTCAGCAGCGAAGAAAAAGCTTTTATCGAACAGCAATTTATGCAAATTACTTTGTATGATTTACGGCTGCTCGAGGTGCAGAAAACCGAATTGCCAGACGGCCAGCTGCAACTGGACTTAACCATTCAGGCCGCCAGACTCAGTGCAGATGGCAAAGGTACCGAAACCGAACAGCCGCTGGATGAAGACATCGATATCGGCGCGTTCAGCGCAGATCCGGATGAATTCTCTGCCGATAACCAGCTGTTATATTTACAAAAACACCGGCTGAAATCCGGTAAACAGCAAGTTCGGGTTGTAGTGCCCAAAGGTACCACCTACATCGGCGTCGACCCGCTAATCAAACTGATTGACCGCGATGCGGTAGATAACATCCGCAAGCTTTAACGGATGATGACAACAAGAAACCCGCCAGCTGGCGGGTTTCTTGTTACAGGGAGCGACTCAGCAAACGGGTCGAATGCTTGTCGGTTCTCGCGTAAGCACCGATCATTTGACCGCTCTAGCGGCTTGTTGCTGAGCTTCCAGCTCTTGCCAGGCTTTACTACCCCACAAGGGCACTGTGGTCAGTGAGTGTTTATCGCTGCCGGCAGTTTCTTTGGTCGAATACGACAGATAGATAAGGCTTCTGTTATCGGCATCAAAAATCCGTCTGATCTTCAGGTGTTTAAACAGGATGCTTTTGGATGCAGTGAAAACCACTTCGCCGGACTTGGATTTGTCGATTTTACCGAGCATGGCCGCAGTGATTTCGCCGGTCTGGCGACAGGCGATGGACATATCAGACGGATCAGCCAGCGATAAATCGGCTTCGACATGACTGATATGGCAGGTGACACCCGGAATTGCCGGGTCGTTAAACGTCTGAATTTTAATGTCTTTGGTGGTAAAAAGCCCGAGGCTGACGTCGCCGACTTCTTTTGGTGAACAGGCAGTCAGCGCGGATAAAGTCAGCGCAGCAGCAAGCAGGCGCGGGTAAAAATTCATAGTCACTCCTTTTTATGAACAGTATTTTTTATCTCTTCTGGCCAGGCCAAGCCGGTTATCCCGGGGTATTGAATATTTGCAACGGGCGGCGATTTACCACTTGGCATAGTGATCTTCGGCCAGTCCCAGGCAATGCTGCAGTTGTAGTTCCCGGCCATCGCGCAAATGCACTGTACCATTGTAATGTCCGACATATTGACGGAAATTACTGGCAAGGATTCCAAGCTGCAGTTTTTCTTGCCGGCAAAAATCGGCAGTGAAAGTTAAATCGACTTCACCACACAATGTCGTCACGCGCCATGGCGTGTTTTGACCGCGATCAAATTCAAACCGGGCCGGGCTTAAATGCTGGATCTCACCGTCATACCACAAAGCGTTTTCAGCTACACCGGTTTCATTGACGCCGGCGGCCAGATTCAGACCCAATACCTGACCTTGCAGCAGGGTGTTGATCGAGCTCCAGCGCCAGCTGGTTTCACGGCGCATAAAGCCGGCGGAAAAATCGATGCCGCCGCGGGCACTCTGCACATCAAGCGTTTGTCCGTCTAACAGCAAGCTGCCGCTAACACGCAGCGCATTGTTTTTTTCGGTATAAGTCCAGCCGTTGTAGCCGGTTGGCGCCGCGAGCGCCAGTGGTGGTTGCTGGTCAAAATGCAGTGTTAAATCGGCATCTAAGCCACTGGCCTGACAGCGCAATGTCCAATTTTCCGCAGCGCAGTTAATTTGCCATTGTTTTTGGCCTTTGCCCATGCTGGCCAAACCTTGCTGCGGCGACACGCTTAACTGACAGCCAAAGCCAAGCGGCGCCAGCAGCGCAAATTCGCGCACTGGTTGATTGTTTTGATACAGATAAGCAAATCCGGAGCAGACATAACGTACATCGGCAATCGCGATGGCGAGCAGCCAGTCGGGGCCGCTGACACAAACAAACTGAAACTGTTTATAGGCAAAATGCTGCGCCAAACGGCTGACCGGTTTGTCCATCACCGAATGCAGTCTGAACGCGGCAACGTTCAGGTTGGCAACAGAAGCGTCAAACAGGCCTTGCTGTAGCTTGCCATGTTGGTCAATCAGCGTCGCTGGGGCAGGGCTGACAATGGGCTGGTAACACAAAGACGGCGACATCGGCTTTATCCGGCAGTGATGATGTCTGGTTTATAACAGTTTTTTCTGGTCTGACCAAGCGTGTCAGCGCTGGGATTTCGTGCTGCAGGTATTTGCGGGAATGTGCAGGAAGATAGCGGGCCGCCGGGAACCGGCCGCCCGCCGGATCTATTAGTCGTGACCGGAGTGACCGTCCATGCCGTGCGCATGACCGTGTGCCAGTTCATCCGCGGTGGCATCGCGCACCACTAAGACTTCGACTTCAAACGTCAAATCAATGCCTGACAGCGGGTGATTACCATCAACCACCACTTCGTCTTCGGTCACATCCAGTACAATCACGGATTGCTCGTGACCATCCGGACCGGCAGCGCGAAAACGCATACCGACGGCAACATCCATACCTTCAAACAGGGCGCGTGGTACGGCCTGTGTCAGCTCATCGTGACGCTCGCCATAAGCATCGGCAGCCGCGATCGCAACTGTGAATTTATCACCGGCCTGTTTGCCAGTCAGTGCTTGTTCCAGACCGCTGATCAATGAACCAGTGCCGTGAATAAACACTAAAGGCTCGGCGCCAAAAGAGCTGTCGAGTTCGTTGCCATTGGCATCGCTGACGCTGTAGTGCATGGCGACGACTTTGTTGTGTTGAATAGTCATGAGGACCTCAGGGGGTGATTGAATAAGGTAAAGGTTGTAATTGTAAGCTGACATCCGGCTCTGTCGCCAGCCGGAAATGGTCGGTTGGGCTGATATCATTCGGTAATACGGCCAGCAACTGCAGCTGACCCTGAATGTTCACCGCGTTCACGACCACGCCGCTGCGCCGCCAGTTCTGCTCCAGTTGGATCTCAAGATCGGTGCCGGCAACCGGCGTATGCTCGGTGTCAGCCTGCAGCAGATACATCGCGCGTTTATTTTTGCCGAGGTACTTCATCCGTGCCACCATTTCCTGACCCATATAGCAGCCTTTGGTAAAGCTGATGGCATCTAAAGCCTGCAGGTTCAGCTGCTGCGGCACATATTCACCGAGCAATGGTTGCTCCAGATAAGGGATACCGTGGGCGATATGTTGCGCCAACCAGCGGGTTGGAGCAGCCATGAAAGCCTGTTGCTGTTGCCACAGGGCTTTGGCTTCATCAATGGCTAAAACCAGCAAAAAGTGATCGGCGGCCAGACCTAATAAGTATCCACCTGCCACTGTGAGTTGCTGGCCAATGGCCGGTTGCGGGTAACCCAGCGTGTTGAGTAAGGCTGCAC
>JAIXSW010000253.1 GCA_027484495.1 Gammaproteobacteria bacterium | reverse complement strand
TGTGCCGACTTTTATCGTCAACGGCCGGTATAAAATCATCAATAAATCGCTGGATACCTCGAACACCGAGCAGGATTTCAAAGCCTTAGTGCAGCATCTGCTGGCAAAACCATAATCAGTTAAGGTATTCAGATATGTTCAAACCATTCTTTCAAGCCATTGTGTTATGCGCAGGTGTTGCTGTCAGTGCGATTAGTGTCGCTGCAACCACTTTTACCGAGGGCAAGCATTACGAAGTCGTCGCCGACACCGCCACAGCTACGCCTGTGGTCACTGAGTTTTTCTCGTTTTACTGTGGCCATTGTTTCGCCTTTGAGCCTTTAGCCAATAAGCTGGCCGCCAGCCTGCCAAAAGGCGTCAAGTTTGAGAAAAACCATGTCGACTTTATCCCGGCAAGCCCGCCTGAAGTGCAAAACAGTATGGCCCGGGCCTACCTGGTCGCCCATAATGCTGGCAAAGGTGAAGAAGTTGCTGGCATGATTTTTCACTATATCCACCGCCAGAAAGCGAACTTTGCTTCCGATGGCGATATCCGCTCCTTGTTGCTGGTGAATAATTTCGACAGCGCCACCTTTGATAAAGGCTTTAACAGCATGCCGGTCTTAGCTGCGGCCAACAAAATGAAAGAGCAGCAGACCTACTGGACTGAAAAGAAAGTACTGACAGGGGTGCCGATGTTGTTGGTCAATGGCAAATTCAAAGTAAAATTTGACGGCCTCGATGAGAAAAATGCCGAGAAAGAGCTGATTGAATTGCTGGCCTACCTGGCGGCCAAGAAATAATATTCTAAGTATCGAACGCTTTTTAGTACTGACAAAAACCGGTTTCACGCCGGTTTTTTTATTTCGCGGCCCGACCACCTGCAAATTTACAATATTTCACAGCTCTGCAAACAAAGCTTGTTTAAGTTAACTTCAGTCTATTCCATTCTGAGGGCTTATGATGAAATCTTGGCTTTTGAGTTTTTCGCTGTTATGCGCTATTGCGGGCTGTGGTGGTAGTAATTCAACGGCCAAGCCAATCCCTGAGCCCACAAAGCAGCATCAACCTGGCAAGTATTTGTTTGCCGCTGTTTATGAAAATCATTCTTGGCTACATACCCAAAAAGGTTTTGTGATCAAAGGCAACGGCGATCTGTATTATTTTGACGTGTCTGACACTACCGCAACATTACCCGCTGCCGAGCAAGCCAGTGAAGCTGAGCTGACCCGTTTCTTTGAAGCCGCGCGGTTTGAATTTGTGCAGACGGTGCCCGCAGAACAACTCAATCAGTTATGGCTACAAGGCCGTGATCTCAGTAACAGCACGCTTGGTAAAGAACAAAGCAGCTGTCGTGATGCGGGGAAATATCAATATCTGATGTTTCAGCCTACGGGGAATCAGCAATACCGTCAGGCGCTGATCTATCAAACCGGCGACTTTCGCCGTGAACAGCAGGATGACAAGGCGGCACTGCTAAAAGACTATCTGGTGAAACAGGCGGTGAACCTGAAGATTGCCTACATTCTGGACCCTGACGGCAATAACTGGTGCTCGGGACTTTAATCCGCACAAAAAGCAGCAATTCGCTGCTTTTTGTACTTTTACCTGAAAATATCAGATCTTTATCAACAAATTCCCGCGCAGAAGCGCTCCGGCCTGATTGTTTTTTACACTTTTAGTCACTTATAGTTCACAAAAAACATATCAGCGCACCATGCTGCGCTTAATCACAAGTCCAATCGGGTGACAACTATGAACGATCTGAGTATTCAGGGTGGCAGGGCATACGCGGTCGCGTATGCATCTAACGACGCTAAAACCCAGGCAGTGGCGCCGACGACAACAACCACGTCAGCCTCCGGCCAAAGTATCAGTGATAAAGTATCTATAAGCGCAGCAGCTCTCAACAAGTTTCAAAGTGAAACAACATTAACCTCGTCAGTCACCTCAACCAGCGGTGGCGAGCCAGAGGCTCCAGGTCCCGGCAGAACTGAAACAGTTCAAAGTGGCGGTAGTACTCAGCCCCCACAAACCCCGCCAGTAGTAACACCGTTTAATGGTGAAGGCATAAGACCTCCTGTTTGAAAAATTTTCAATCAAATTAGGCTAAATATAATATCAAATACATAACATCTGAGACACTAAACAATGCTGAGTGGGAATTTGTATGAATCGCTCAAAGATATAGGTGATGCTACGAGCGTTGTTTATGCTGCTCTGTTTTTGCTTGCATTTTTCTTTGAAAAGAAAATGAGTTCTGCTACGGTGGCGCTTTTAGTTCTTTGTTTGACCAAAGGAATTGCAATTTTGTTGCTTCCTTACCTATTAACAGTTGCGTCAGAGCCTGGAATACATAATAAGTTTGCGTGGTATGGGTCGTGGATGTTATTAAACGTACTTTGTATCGCATTAATTTCGAAGTTTCATATCGCAAATCAGATAAGAGCATCAAAAGTAGCACTGACGGTATCTTTGGCCTATGTTGCATTTACAATAATACAGGCTATTGATTTCATCGACAGAGCAACTTTAGACAACGGATTCTTTGCGACTGCTTATCAAATAAGCATTCCAACAATTAATATTGGACTCATCCCGCTGATTTGTTATTTCTGGCTACAAGATTTCCGGAAAGTAGCCTTGCACAACAGGGGAATTAAATGAGCTTTGTTTTGATACTAGCAAGCATTAGCTTGGTCGTACTGGCACTAGCTGCTCACATAAAGCTGTTAGCTCTTGCAGGCGAACCCCAAATCTATGCCGAAGTCGCCAGCGAGCTGCAGCAGCGGGCGCATGATTTATTGGTGCGTAAAG
>JAIXSW010000182.1 GCA_027484495.1 Gammaproteobacteria bacterium | reverse complement strand
ACCGATGATCGCACCGCAATCAGCATCAATGTGCTGAGTAACGACAGCGATGCAGACAGCGATCCATTGAAAGTACTGAGCGCCAGTGCGACCAGCGGCAGCGTAACCATAGACAGTGATAACCGGCTGCGTTACACGCCGAAATCCGGGTTTAATGGCATCGATATCGTCAGTTACCGCATCAGTGATGGTTTTGGTGGTGAGGCGACCGGTCAGGTCAGTATCACGGTCACGGCTTATCAGACTGTTACGGTCAGTAACAAATCGTCAGGGGGGGCAATGTCAATGATCGGTGCTGGCTTGTTGTTGGTCCTTGGACTTGGCCGTCGATATCGGCTGTTGGCACTGCTGTTGTGCGGCGGTGCGGCGCAGGCGGCCGATTTCGGACTCCAGCTGGGCGTCGGGCAGAGTAAAGCCAGTCAGGCTGACCACAGAGTGTTGGTAGGGCTACCTTCCGGCACGCTGCGAAATCTGGATGACAGCGATACCGCGCTGAGTCTGAGCCTGCAATGGCGCTGGCTGGAGCGACTGGATTTGGAACTGGGTTATCAGGATTTGGGCGAAGCCAGTGTCGACCTCAGCACGCAAACCCTGACACCGGCGCAATATCATCAGGCCGTACAAAGTCTGACCCCGGTGTTAGGAGATGGCCTGTTTACCGGCGTGCGGATTGGGCTGTGGCAGCAACAACACTGGCGCTTACAACTGCCACTCGGTCTGATGGCCTGGCAAAGCGATATTAACAGCAGCATGAACGGCTCGACACTGCACAGTAAAACCGATGGTACAGATCTGTATTACGGACTGGCGCTGCAATATCTACCCAATGCGCATTGGGTGACTGGTGTTGGCTGGCAGCAGATCGCGCTGGCGCCTGAAGACGTGCGTGTGCTGCAGTTCACACTCAGTTACCGGTTCTGACAAATAGGATCGGACATCACGGCAGGAAGGTCTTCCTGCCGTTTTTCATCCTGCAACATCAACGCGGCAAAACCGCCGCCAGTTCTTCACGCTAACCATGCGACCAACACTATACCGCCGCGGGGCAAATTGCTTTGCCGGGGGGGCCGGCTCTGTGATTTACTGAGGAATTGTCAACTGCCCAAAGTTTCGGCAAAAGATTGCAGCCAAAAGGACCCTCATTTTGAAGTTTAATCGTTTCAAGCTGGCATTTTTGCTGGCAGGCGTCAGTGCCACGGCGCTGGCCGACAGTCATTATCAGCTGGATTTGGCTGGGCACGATCGCCATCAGGTGGCAATCAGCGCTCGTTTTGTCGCGCCAGATGCGTCGCCTTTGCTGCTGCAGATGTCTTCCGCGTCACCAGGCCGTTATGCCCGGCATGACTTTGCTAAAAATATCTATGCGCTCAAAGCGCTGGATGGTCAGGGTAATCCGTTGACGCTGCAGCGGCTGTCGCCGACCAGCTGGCAAGTCAGTGGCCATCAGGGCGAAGTCCAGGTCAGTTATCTGTTGTTTGGCAATCATGCCGACGGCACTTACAACCAGATCGACAGCCGCCATGCGCACCTGAATATACCGGCATCGCTGTTGTTTGCGCCGTCGCTGCGGGCAAAACCGGCCACAGTCAGTCTCAAAGCACTGCCGGCTGGCTGGCGTGCGGCCACGCAGTTGTATCCGCAGCCGGATGGCACTTTTACGGCACCGCAACTGGACTATCTGATGGATAGTCCGCTCGAGATCAGTGAGCATCAGCTGCTGAGTTTTAGCCAGCCCTCCGCCGGCAAAACCTATCAGATTGAACTGGCGCTGCATCATGCCGGTACTGCCGACGAGGCCAAAGTGTTGTTAGAAAAAACTCAGGCGGTGGTGCGTCAGCAGCAGGCGATTTTTGGCGAGCTGCCGGATTTTGCCAATCAGCGTTACACCTTTATCGCCGACTACCTGCCGGGTGTAGATGGCGATGGCATGGAACATCGTAATTCAACAGTAGTGACCAGCGAAAGCTCGCTGGCACAGGCCGAGTTCAGCCAGATTGAAACCATCTCTCACGAATTTTTCCATGCCTGGAATGTGGAACGGATCCGGCCAAAAAACCTGGAGCCGTTTGATTACAGCCAGACCAATATGAGCGATGCCCTCTGGTTTGCCGAAGGTTTCACTAACTATTACGGCAAGCTGGCGCTCAAACGCAGCAGTCACTTTGATTTGGATACCTATCTGGAAAAAGTGCAAAAGCCACTCAACCAGACGCTGCAAACACCGGCGCGGCGCTGGTCCGGGCCTGCGGCAGTGAGTCAGCAAGCGGTGTTTGTTGATGCCGGTGTTGCTGTCGATAAAACCAACTACGGCAACCATTTCCTGTCGTATTACACCTATGGCGAAGTGGTAGCGCTGGCACTGGATTTAACATTGCGCACGCAGTACAACAGCGATCTCGATGCGCTGATGCAACTGATGTGGCAACGTTTTGGCAAACCGGAACAGCCGTATCAGCTGGCTGACATTCAACAGGCATTGGCTGAAGTCAGCGGCGATGCTGAGTTTGCCGCCGCATTTTTCCGCGACAGTATTCAGGGCCCGGCCTTACCGGACTTTACCGCGTTGTTTGCGCAAATGGGCTTAACGCTGAGCCCGGCGCATCCGGATAAAGCCTGGTTAGGGCCACTGACGCTGAATACATTTGGTGATGCGGTGCAGGTGCAATCGGTAGCACGCGATGGCAGCCCCTGGGCCAGTGCCGGCGTGACCGACGGCGATTTGTTGTTGCAATTAGGCGCCGTCCGGTTGCGCAGCGCGGAAGATATTGAAACTGCGCTGAAAGCGGCCCGGCCGGGCGACGTGCTGGCACTGAAATTCCGCCGCTTTGACCAGGAACACAGTGTCAATATCACAGTAGCGGCCGATCCGACGTTGCAGCTGAGCCTGGACAGCAAAGCCAGCCGTGCCAGCGTGAAGCGGCGTGATGCCTGGCTGGGCGCGAAAAAACTGTAGGACCTGTGGATGTAAAAAGGCCGGTTTCACACCGGCCTTTTTGTCACTGAATCGCAAGTTTGATAGCGTCAAATTACGCTGCTAATAATCTGATACATCCCGTGTAGCAGCAGATAAAACAGCACCAGCAAGCTGGTATTCAGGCTGTACTTCACCACTTTGTACAAACGGGGGTTGGTCTTTTTCATCGTTTTGCCTTGTCCCAGCAGCGGCGACACTTTGGCAAACAACGCACTGGCTTTGCCGACTTTATCTTCTGCAGTGTTTGGCACCACCGTAGTACGTACCAGAAAACCATAAAAGAAATTAAACAACCGGCCCGGCCAGTACATCGGTCTTTCGATGTCGCACATTAAAATCAGGCGATATTGGTCGGTGTCGTTGCGGACAAAATGCGGGAAAGTTTCATCAAAAATAAAGGCTTCACCATCGCGCCAGTGTGCTGCTTTGCCATCGACATTGATAAAACACTCCGGCGAATTCGGCACCATCAGGCCAAAGTGGTAACGCAGCGAACAAGCCAGTGGGTCAGAGTGAATAGTCAGCTGAGAATTCGGCGGCAGAATTGAAAACATGGCGCCTTTAATTTCCGGGATTTGCTGCAAAATAGCCAGCGTTTGCGGGCAGCTCTTCTTTGCGCTTTCGTGTTGATAGCCATACCAGCACAGATAAAATTTGCTCCAGCCGTACTTAAAGAAAGTGCGGAAACCAACGTCATAATAGCCTGGGCTGCCAGGTTCATTGGTTTGGCAAAAGGCTTTGTTTTCAAACAGCGCTTTGGCTTCCGCCAGAATGGTCGGATAGTTCTGTTGAATTAAATGCAGGTTTTTATATTGGGCGGGGTCAATGTAAGCGCCTTGCGCTTTGCGTTTGGTAAACAAATACAACACGCAGTTAAATGGCGCGAAAATCGGCCAGCTCTTGCGTAAATACTGACTAAAACTCTGATAACGGGCATCGCCGCGCAGCTGGTACACATAGAACATGGAAGCGGAAAACCAGCAGACGATAAACAGCGTGAACAGCATAAAAAAAATCCCTGTTGTTATTCTTATGTCTGACGACACCTGCAGCGCTGGCAGGCGGACCGTCCGGATTTATATTCGTGATGGATCTGGCCTTTCAGTTCAACCCAAAGCTGTTACATGGTAATGACAGCGTTGGACAAAGGCGTGATAGCCTTAACTTTGCCGGAAGCCAGGCTTTCTGTCCAGCAGGATTCATTGCGGCCAGTGCAGTACAAATTCAGTCTGTGCCTGATTAGGTTCCAGGCCGTTTTTTAAAACGGAACAGGCACTGATTTGTGCGCCATGCAGTTCGACAATAGATTTCACCATCGCGAGGCCAAGACCGGCGCCTTCACTATGGCGTTGTCGGGATGGATCGGCACGGTAAAAACGTTCAAACAAACGTGGCAAGTGTTCCGCTGCAATGATAAGGCCCTGATTGATCACCCGTATTTCAACATGTGCGATAGACGGGAGCACTTTGATTTGCACGGTGCTGGACGCCGCGGCGTGACGGATGGCGTTGGATAACAAGTTCGACAACGCGCGTTGCAGCATCAGCTTGTCAGCGTTGATGGTCAGCGCTGGACCTTCGTAGTGCAGCTGCACGTTTTTTTCATCGGCGATCACTTCAAAAAACTCAAACAACTGCTGGCACAGTGATGCCAGCGCAACCGGCTCCAGCTGCAGTTTATGCAAACCATGCTCGGTTTTCGCCAGCCACAGCATGTCACTGACCATTCGGGCCAGCCGTTCCTGCTCTTCCAGGTTCGAATACAACAATTCGCGGTATTCGTCGAGCGTACGTTCTTTGCTTAAGCTGACCTGCGTCTGGGTGATCAGGTTACTCAATGGCGTGCGCAGCTCATGGGCGATATCGGCAGAAAACTCCGACAAGCGGGCAAACCCTTGCTGCAGGTTTTCAATCATCTGATTAAAACTCTGTACCAGTTCTGCCAGTTCCACCGGTACCTGGCTTGGTTCCAATCGCAAATGTAAGTTTTCAGCGCTGATTTGGCGGATGTCACTGCTGAGGCGGCGCAGTGGTAACAGGCCCTGGCGTACACCAAACCAGGCAGCGAGTAAAATCAGCGCGACGGCGCCGGCGATTGTCAGCCATAAAGTCCAGCGCAGCAGATGCAGGTAGTGCAGGTGAAATTCCATTTCCATGGCAACCGCGATGCGGATGCCGTTTGGTCCCTGCAAAATGGCACCGCGATAAGTGTGTTCTGCTTGTTGCCAGCTGACTAAATCGGCGGGAGTGATTTGTTCGACCGCGCGGGTCAGGTTAAATAACGGTGTCAGATCGGCACCGTCGGCACTGAGGGCCGGTTTTTCATTAACATCCAGCACCAGGTAATAAGTTTGATGATGACCAGTCAATACCTGATGCAGGCTGGCATGATGTTGCTGCGGGCCTAACGTTGGGTCCTGCAACGTATGCAAGACGGAGTGTGCGACAGCCTGCAGTTCACCGGCATCCTGTTCGGAAAAATGCGCTTCAATTGAATTTTGTAGCATCGTTGCCAGTAGCGCGGCGCAAAGCAGCACGGCCAGCGCGACAAATAGCAGCACCCGGGTGGCCATTGATAATGGCCGTGTTGGCGTTGATGTTTGCTGTTCAGCAGGCGTCGTCATCCGGCACCTCCAGCTTGTAGCCCATGCCTCGCACCGTATGAATGAGCTTCAGCGCATGGTCATCGTCCACTTTGCTGCGTAGTCGGCGTACTGCGACATCGATGACGTTGGTGTCTGAATCAAAGTTCATATCCCAAACCTGGCTGGCGATGAGGGTGCGTGGCAGTACTTCACCGGCACGGCGCAGCAATAATTCCAGTAAGGCGAATTCTTTGGGCGTCAGATTAAGTTTTTTGCCGGCCCGGCTGGCACGGCGTTTAGCCACTTCCAGCACTAAGTCCGCAGCTTGCAGCCGGTCAGACTGTGGCGCCAGCTGGCCACGTCGCAGCAAAGTGCGGGCCCTTGCTAATAATTCATTAAAAGCAAAAGGCTTGACCAGATAGTCGTCAGCGCCAAGTTCCAGCCCGCGTACCCGGTCATCGACCGTATCGAGCGCGCTGAGCAGCAAGACCGGCGTATGACGGGCGGCTTGGCGTAAGGCTTTGACAATACGCAGACCATCAACATCCGGCAGCATCACGTCGAGAATGATCAGGTCAAAGTCTTCCGTCATCGCCAGATGATGGCCATCGAGGCCATTACGGCACAACGTGGGATTAAAACCAGCTTCGATAAACCCCTGTTTCAGGTAATCACCGGTTTTCAATTCATCTTCGACGATCAATAAACGCATTGCGACTCTCTTCAGACAATGGCAGCGGCCAGCAGATACAGCTCAGCATAACAGCTTAAGATGGCCTGATGCAGCCGACAACCAGATGACTGCCGGATGACAATATTGTCATCTTGCTACTGCGATAAGAGGGATGGTCTCTGACTGACCGCTTTACAGCGACGTTGCAGCACAGTAATTTAACTGCTCGTACCAGTGAAAGTGTGTCGGCCTTGCGTGCAGGCCAATGTGGAGTCTGATGATGCCAGCCAACGATTTACTGCCTTTTATTGCTTCGGTATTCCAGCAAATGCCGTTTAATCAGCTATTGGGTTTGCGCGTGACTGAGTTCTCGGCGGAGCGCGCTGAAGTGCGGTTTCAGTGGAAATCTGAGTTGGTCGGCAATCCGCTGCAACAGATTTTGCACGGTGGCGTCATTGCCTCAGTGCTGGATGTGGTCGGCGGTATCATGGCGGTGTCCAGTGCGCTGGTGCGCCTCGACACCACTGATCACAGTCAGCTCGCTGCCAAACTCGGCAAAATGAGCACTATCGATATTCGCACTGACTATCTTCGGCCCGGCCGCGGCGATGAATTTATCGCCACAGCGCAGGTGATCCGCTCCGGCAATAAAGTCTGTGTCTGCCGGATGGAACTACACAACAACGAAGGCCTGCACATCGCCCTCGGCACCGGGACATACTTAGTTGGGTAAAAACGGCAACAGGCAATCAATGTTGCCTGTTGCCGTTTTTACGCCTTCGCCTCTGGCGAAGGCCGGCGGATGGATTTCGACAAGCCAAAAATTTGGCTTGCCGCCGACATCATGGCGAATCCGCGCTCCCACGCCATTTTATTGTTGCCCACAATAAACAGTCCGTTGCCCCGGCTTTGGTATCGGTGTGTTCTGACATCCGCTAAAATACCTGCTTTGCCGGCCCGCCGTTTTATATCGGATAATTCAGCGCAGGGCGGGTGCAAGGCGAACCCCCGAATGTCACTGACACGCGAACAAAAAATCGGCGGCGCTTTTGCGGCGACCGCTTATACCCTCTGGGGCGTAGCCCCTCTGTATTTCAAACAGATCGACGAAGTACCGGCACTGGAAATTCTGATACACCGTATTGTCTGGTCTTTCCTGCTACTGGCCATTGTGCTGACGGTGCTGCAACAATGGCCAAAAGTGGCGGCAGTGTTACGGCAACCCAAAATGGTGGCTGCGATGCTGGGAACCGCGTTATTGCTGGCTGGCAACTGGGGCTTGTTTATCTGGGCCGTCAACAATCAGCATATGCTCGACGCCAGTCTTGGTTATTACATCAATCCGTTGCTGAATGTACTGCTGGGCATGGTGTTTCTCGGTGAGCGGCTGCGGCCACTGCAGTGGATCGCGGTGGCGCTGGCGTTTGGTGGTGTCTTACTGCAGCTGATCCATTTTGGCTCTTTACCATGGATTGCCTTAGTGCTGGCCGGTAGTTTTGCGTTGTATGGCCTGTTCCGGAAAAAACTGGCGACCGATGCTATCAGCGGGCTCTTTATTGAATCGCTGCTGCTGATGCCTCTGGCGTTGTGCTACTGGTGGCAGTTTGCCGACAGTCCTTATGCCAATCTGGCGCAAAACCCGCTGAGTCTGAATCTGTGGCTAGTTGCCGCCGGCGTCGTGACCACAGTGCCCTTGCTGTGTTTTATCGCGGCGGCGAAACGGCTGCAGCTGTCAACGATGGGTTTTTTCCAGTACATAGGCCCAAGTTTTATGTTTGTATTTGGCGTGTTTTTGTACAACGAAGCGTTGGATCCAAGCAAACTGCTGACCTTTGGTTTTATCTGGGCGGCGTTAGGTTTGTATTCATTTGACGCCTGGCGGCATTTGCGCCGCCCGCGCTAAAGCTTCAGAACCGGTTAATGCGGTAGGGCGTGACCGCCACCACCGGCTTGTCACCACGGATGGTGGCCAGCAATATCTCTGCACTGCAGGCCGCCCAGGTCAGCCCCAGATGCTGATGGCCGAAGTTGTAAAACACACCCGGGTGCTTCGGACAGGCGCCGAGCACCGGTAATGAATCCGGTAACGAGGGTCGGTTACCTGCCCAGGGTTCAGCCTGCGGATCGGCCGCCGTTGGTTCAGCCAACAGCTGATTGGCGTGGCGCAATAACACCTTTGCGCGGCGGTAATCCGGTTTGCTGTTGCGCCCGGCAAATTCCACAGTACCGGCCAGCCGCAGTCCCTGCTGCATCGGCGTCATGATGAACTTGCGTTCCAGCGAACTGACCGGACATTGCAGCGGCCGGCTTTGTGTCATCAGATGATAACCACGCTCCGCTTCCAGCGGCACTTTCCAGCCCAGTTGCCGGCACAGCTGATGCGACCAGGCGCCGGCGCTGATCACCAGCTGTGGCGTGCGGATTTGTTGCGCCATCTGACCGCTGTAACCTGCCGCCGTACCTTCGGCCAGATCCAACATATAGCCATCAGCATGTGCTCTGATGCGCCGCACTTCATGTTGGCGGAACTCGCCACCAAGCGCCTGAAATTTGGCAAACAACCGCATACACAGCGCATATGGGTCAACCGTATGCGCCACATCCGGGAACTCAATCGCGCCTTGTACTTTGGGACTGAGCGCCGGTTCGCGGGCCATTAACGCGGCTTGTTCCAGCCAGTGCACCGACACACCGGCCTGCTGATATTGCCTGAACGTCGCGGCCAGCTTTTTCAGGCTGACTTGTTCGGATACCAACAGCGCACCGCGATACTGCACCAGATCCTCGGCCTGCGTCACCGCCAGTAACCGTTGCCACGCCGGCAGTGCCTGCTGATTTAACGCACTGAGCGCCTGTTGCAATGCCTGTTGCCGGCCAGGGGCCACGTTGGCGACAAAGCGCAGCAACCATGGCAGCGCACGCAGCAAATAACCGGCGCGTAAGCGCAGCGGCCCGGTCGGGTTTAATAACATGATCGGTAATTGTCGCAGCACGGCAAAAGATGCCAGCGGAAACACCTGTTCCGTCGCAAAATGACCGGCATTGCCACTGGAGCAACCGGCGGCTGGTCCGTCTTTGTCGATGAGAGTCACCTGATAACCGGCCTGTTGCAGTTGTACTGCAGTCGCAAGGCCAACGACGCCTGCGCCTATCACACTGATGAGTTGCATCTGTTGTTCTGTCCCTCTTCTTCCCAGAGTATATTTTGCTTGATTGATAGGATTGTATACAATATCCTAAAATCAAGTTCGAACGTCAATGCAATTTCAATCACAGAGGATGGGTCTATGCCCACAACAACTAACACTACAACTACTTCTACTCAGCGTAGCCCATTCAGTGTGAATTGGGCCGGGGTATTTCCAGCGATTTCAACGCAGTTCAATGCCGATGGCAGCATCAACTTTGCCGAAAACCAGCGGATGCTGGAACAACTGATCGCCGATGGCATCGACGGGATCATCGCGCTTGGCACTATCGGCGAAAATGCGTCGCTCAGCGCGGCGGAAAAACGTGAATTCCTGCAGCACACGGTGCGGACTGTCGCCGGCCGGATCCCGGTGATTGCCGGTTGTACAGAACATAGTGCCACAGATGCGGTGATCTATGTGCAGGATGCACAACAAATCGGCGTGGATGGCATCATGTTGTTGCCGGCCGTGGTTTATCGCGGCACTGATCGCGAAGTGCTGGTGCATTATCAGACCGTTGCGCGCGCCACGACTTTACCGATCATGATTTACAACAATCCGGTCAGTTATGGGGTTGATATCAATTTGCAGATGACCGCGGTTCTGGCAGAAGAGCCGAACATCGTTGCGATTAAAGAATCGACCACTGATACCCGTCGCATCACCGAGTTGCAAAGCCGCTTTGGCGACAGGTTTGTGATTTTCTGTGGCGTCGACGATATTGCGCTGGAGTCGGTGCTGCTCGGCGCAACGGGCTGGATCTCCGGTCTGACCAACGTTTTCCCGCGTGAGTCTGTCACTTTGTTTGCGTTGGCCCGTGCCGGTTATTTAAAAGAAGCGCGCGAAATTTATCGTTGGTTTATGCCGTTGCTGCGTCTCGATACGATCCCGACGCTGGTGCAATGCATCAAATTTGCCGAGCAATTGGTCGGGCGCGGCAGTGAGCAGGTGCGGTTACCACGGCTGACGTTAATCGGTGACGAGCGTGCTTATGTCGAAAAAGTGCTGGCGGAGGCGCTCGCGAGCCGGCCAGATCTGAGCCATTATCAGCGTCTGCTGCAGCAATAATTCATCATCTGGCCGGCTGCGGTCAATCAGGAGCATACCGATGCTGAAAGGCACCTTTTTTTGTATCGACGCCCATACCTGCGGCAATCCGGTGCGGCTGGTCACTAGTGGTCATCCGCAGCTGAACGGTCAGACTATGAGTGAGAAACGGCTGGATTTTCTGGCCCGGTTTGACTGGATCCGCCAGGCGTTGATGTTCGAACCGCGTGGCCACGCCATGATGTCCGGCGCATTTTTATACCCGCCCTGCAGCGCCAATGCCGATGCGTCGGTGCTGTTTATCGAAACCAGCGGCTGTCTGCCGATGTGTGGTCACGGCACTATCGGTACCGTGACGGCAGCATTGGAAGCGGGTCTGTTGCAGCCAAAAGTACCGGGTCAGCTGGTGTTGGATGTACCGGCCGGGCAAGTGCAGGTTAGTTTTCAGCGCGACGGCGACAAAGTGACTTCGGTGAAGATCCGCAATGTTGCGTCCTTTCTGGCGATCAAAGGCGGCGAAGTGGAAGTGCCTGGCTTAGGCTTGATCCACTTTGACGTGGCCTATGGTGGCAATTTCTATTTAATTGTCGAGCCGCAAGCTAATTTCCCTGGCCTCGAACACTGGACCGCCGCCGACGTACTGCGTTACAGCCCGTTAGTGCGCACTGTCGCCAATCAGCATTATTCCTGCGTGCATCCGCTCGATGCCAGTATTCAGGGCATCAGTCATGTGCAATGGACCGGCAAGCCGAAAACGCCGGGTTCAGATGCCGCCAATGCGGTGTTCTATGGCGACGGGGCTATCGACCGTTCCCCTTGTGGTACCGGCACCAGCGCGCGGATGGCGCAGCTGTATGCGCGGGGTCAGCTCAAAGTCGGTGACCGCTTTGTCCACGAAAGCATTATCGGCAGCCAGTTCACCGGTGTGGTGGAAGCCGCCACTGAGGTCGCAGGCCTGCCGGCGATGATCCCGTCTATCGCTGGCTGGGCACAGGTATATGGCGCCAATCAGATCCGCGTCGATGATGCAGATCCTTATGCTTTTGGTTTTGAGGTGCGTTAATGAATACTTTTACCGACAGGCTGCACGACCGTGACACGCCGTTTCACGCGCAGCACCTGATCCACGGACGCTGGCAAGGTGAGGCTGATCTGGCATTTCACAGCTACGCACCGGCGCAAAATAGCGCGTTGCCCTGGTATTTTCCGGAAGCGGGTTCAGCTGAACTGACCGAACTGACTGCAAGCGCTGCGGCCGCATTTAGCCAGTACCGTCACAGCAGCCGGGCGCAACGGGCGGCGTTTTTACGCCAAATCGCGCTGGAAATTGAAGCGCTGGGAACTGTGCTGATTGACACTGTGATAGCGGAAACCGCCTTACCGCAGGCGCGGGTCGAAGGCGAGCGTGGCCGCACTTGTGCGCAGTTGCGGCTGTTTGCCGCGCTGCTGAATGAACCGGCAGACACTGTGTATCAAAGTGCGCAACCGCAGCGCTTGCCGCTGCCGGGACCGGAGCTGCGGCTGGACGTTATACCGCTGGGGCCGGTGCTGGTGTTTGCTGCCAGTAATTTTCCGCTGGCGTTTTCGGTGGCAGGTGGCGATACCGCCAGTGCACTGGCTGCGGGCTGCCCGGTCATTGTCAAAGCACATAATGCGCATCCGGCGACATCGGCACTGGTGGCGCAGGCGATTGATCGGGCGCGTCGCGACTGCGATTTGCCGCCGGGCGTGTTTCAGCTGGTGTTTGCTCAGCAACATGCGTTTGCTGAACAATTGCTACAACACCCGGTGGTCAAGGCCGTGGCCTTTACCGGTTCACAGCAGCTGGGCCTTCATTTTCAGCGGCTGATCCAGCAGCGTGCGGTGCCGGTGCCGTTTTATGGCGAACTGGGTTCACAAAACCCGCTGTTTTTACTGCCGGATCAGTTGGCGCAGCACGGCGATAGTTTCGCCACCGCACTGGCGCAGTCGGTGCTACTGGGCAATGGGCAGTTCTGTACCCGACCTGGTTTGGTATTTGTGCCGGAACAGGCAGAAACCCCTGCGTTGCTGCAAGCACTCGCGGCCAGTTTCAACGCCACTGCAGCAGGCACTTTACTGACGCCGAAAATTGCCGAGTCCTATCGGCATGGCTGTGCGCTGTTAGCTAAGCTTGATGGCGTCACGCTGTTGGCGACCGGACGGGCCGAGGTGGCGGAAGCGGGTTGTCAGGTGTTGCCGCGGCTGTTTGTCACCGATGCGACGTTATGGGCTGACTTACCGCAGTTACAGCAGGAGATTTTTGGCCCTGCGACTGTGTTAATCCGCTATCGCAGTCTGGCTGAGTTATTCACGATCATACCGACTTTACATGGCCAGCTGACGGCCACTGTGTATGGCACCGAGCAGGATTTACAGACCCATGCAGCATTGCTGCAGCAATTACCGGATCTGGCCGGCCGATTGATCCGCAATCAGATGCCGACCGGTGTCGAAGTCTGTGCGGCGATGCATCATGGAGGTCCTTTCCCGGCCAGTACCGATCTGCGTTTTACTGCGGTGGGCACGGCGGCTTATCAGCGTTTTGTCCGGCCTTTGTGTTGGCAGAATTTCGGCGGCTGATGACCAAGCCGCAGTGTTTTTCGTGCATAAAAAAACCCGCTTTCGCGGGTTTTTTTGTCACTGACGGCTAATTAGTTTTTAGCAGCGGCAGCTTTCTTTTCTTTCTCTTTGGCAATAACTGCTTCAGACACGTTCGCCGGGCATGGCGAGTAGTGAGAGAATTCCATAGAGAACTGACCACGACCAGAAGTCATAGTACGCAGTGTAGAGATGTAACCGAACATCTCAGACAGTGGTACGTCGCCTTTGATCCGTACGCCAGTGATGCCAGCTTCCTGACCAGAGATCATGCCGCGACGACGGTTTAAGTCACCGATCACATCACCAACGTGGTCTTCTGGCGTGAACACGTCAACTTTCATGATTGGTTCTAACAGCTGAGCGCCAGCTTTAGGCATAGTTTGACGGAATGCGCCTTTCGCCGCGATTTCGAACGCGATGGCTGATGAGTCAACTGCGTGGAAACCACCGTCGAATACTTCAACTTCTACGTCTAATACCGGGAAGCCAGCCATAGTACCGGTTGACATCATGCTCTGGAAACCTTTCTCGATTGCAGGCATGAATTCTTTTGGTACGCTACCACCAACAACTGTTGATTTGAAAGTGAAGCCTGAGTTTTGCTCACCTGGACGAATGCGGTAGTCGATTTTACCGTATTGACCTGAACCACCAGATTGTTTCTTGTGCGTGTAGCTGTCTTCAACTTCACGAGTGATCGTTTCGCGGTAAGCAACCTGTGGTTGACCTACAACTAATTCAACACCGTAAGTACGTTTCAGGATGTCGACTTTGATATCTAAGTGCAGTTCGCCCATGCCTTTGAGGATGGTTTCGCCTGAATCAACATCAGTCTCAACACGGAAAGTTGGATCTTCAGAAACCATCTTACCGATAGCGATACCCATTTTCTCAACTGAACCTTTGTCTTTTGGCGTGACAGAGATAGAGATAACTGGCTCTGGGAAGATCATTGGTTCTAAAGTACATTCTGCTTTCGGATCACACAGTGTGTGACCAGTTTGCGTGTTGTTCTTCAGACCAACTAACGCGATGATGTCACCGGCCTGAGCTGTCGTCAGGTCAGTACGGTCGTTCGCGTTCATCTCAACCATACGGCCGATACGCTCGGTTTTACCAGTGAATGAGTTCAGTAAGGTATCACCCTTGTTCAGAACACCAGAGTAAATCCGGATAAAGGTCAGGGCGCCGAAACGGTCGTCCATGATTTTGAATGCCAGAGCGCGGAATGGCTCGTCTGCTGAAACGATAGCGTATTCGCCAGTTGGCGCGCCTTCTTCGTCAGTCAGTGGCTGTGGATTTACTTCAGTTGGCGATGGCAGGTAATCAACAACTGCGTCTAACAGTAATTGCATACCTTTGTTTTTGAAGGCTGAACCACAGTAAGTTGGGAAGAATGCCAGCTCACGGGTACCTTTACGGATACAAGCTTTAACTTGTTCCACAGTTGGCATTTCGCCTTCCATGTACGCCATTAACAGGTCATCGTCCTGCTCAACAGCAGTTTCGATCAGCTGTTCGCGGTACATAGCAACGTCATCCAGCATGTCAGCCGGGATGTCAGTGACTTTGTAGTTTTCTGGCAGACCAGAGTCATCCCACACGTAAGCTTTTTCAGACAGCAGGTCAACCACACCAACGAAGGTATCTTCGCGGCCGATTGGCAGAGTCATGATTAATGGCTGAGCGCCCAGAACGTTTTTAACTTGCTCTGTTACGCGGATGAAGTCAGCACCGATACGGTCTAACTTGTTAACGAAGATCAGACGAGATACTTTCGCGTCGTTGGCATAACGCCAGTTGGTTTCTGACTGAGGTTCAACACCGCCAGAACCACAGAATACACCGATACCACCGTCTAATACTTTCAGAGAACGGTAAACTTCAACGGTGAAGTCAACGTGACCCGGGGTATCGATAACGTTGAAACGGAAACCTTTCCAGAAACAGGTTACAGCAGCTGACTGGATAGTAATACCGCGCTCAGCTTCCTGAACCATGAAGTCGGTGGTAGATTCACCTTCGTGAACTTCACCTATCTTATGGATTTTACCGGTCAGTTTCAGGATACGTTCGGTAGTAGTGGTTTTGCCGGCATCAACGTGGGCGAAGATACCAATGTTTCTGTATAACGATAAATCTGCTGACATAGTCATCTCGATAAGCTAGGGTTTGAAAATAGGGCGACAATATACAGGAAAAGATCCGGTTTTGCCCGAAAAAAAAGCAGCGACCGCGTCGGATTCACAGATCTGTCGCAATTTACTGGCTGTACTGGCCAAAATTTGGCAGTGCAGCCGTCTGAATGCATTGTTGGTGTGACGCAGAATCGTCGTATCAGCCTGCCTGCTGTAAACTCGCGACGATATTTCTCACTTCCTCAGCTGCGCCCAGAATATGCTGTTGCAGCAGGGCACAGGCCGCGTCCACCTTGCCTTCCCGGCAATATTTTAGCAGTTCACTGTGCTCCGGATCAGCTTTTTGTACGCCGCCAGCCAACATCAGATGGACACGGATATAGCGATCCGCCGTGGTCAGCAGTTGCTGCACCAGTTCCAAACTCAGCGGCCGGCCGGCAGCGCGGTACAAGGTCAGATGGAACTGGGTATTCAGCACGCTCCAGCAGCCGGAACTGTCTTGCTGCTGATAGGCGCTGGCCATTTGCTGGCGCAGCGATTCGGCGTCGGTCAGGTCTTGTTGAGTCAATAGCGGAATGGCGCGGCGTAACAAATCTGTTTCCAGCATCGCGCGCAGCTCAAACAGCTCACAGACCTGATCAGCGGACAAACGCGTTGCAGTAGCGCCTTTATGCGCCTCAAATTCGACCAGTCCTTCGGCTTCAAGTTGCAATAAGGCTTCGCGGATCGGAATGCGGCTGACGTTCAGCTCTTCGGCCAAGGCGGCCTGGCGCAGCGGCGCGCCACCTTTGATCTCACCGGACAGAATTTTCTGCCGGATCACTTCCGCGACAACTTGGGTACGGGTTTTGTATTCGATACTCATCAGGGATCCGCTGTTTTTGGCTGGAACACAAAAAAATACAGTATACCAAGCAGATGCAGCTCTGCGTCCAACAGTTTTCATCAGCCGTTGGCAGATGGTCAGCACAGCTGCGGTGCACGGCTGCTTTGTGGCACAATCGCGATCACTATACAGCTTCGCGGAACCAGCCAGATGAAATTATTTATTGCAGTTGAAATATCCGATGATGACGTGACCCTGCAGGAAGTAGCCGAGCAATGTGGTTACGACCTGAAACACCCGGCAGTACACGATATCAGCGCACCTGAGCTGGCGCAGTATCATGACGAAGCCTGTCTGGTACTGCGTTTACATCTGCAGCAGCCGATTGACACTGCGCAGCTGTTGCAGGAAGCGCAGGTACTGATCTCACACCCGTCGGTCGCGGCGGTGCGCAAATTGTGGCTGGAAGCCTGATCAGGCCTGGGCGTACAACTCGCGGTAGCCGAGCCAGCGCCGGATTAACGCTTCGCTGCCGCGCGGGTCTTGTTGCCATAACTGCCGTGCAGCCAGCTGTGCTGCCGGAATAAAGTCCTGATCCCGGCTTAAATCAGCGATGCGATAACTGACCAGGCCGGTCTGGCGGGTGCCGAGTAACTCACCGGGACCGCGAATTTCCAAATCACGCTGCGCGATGACAAAACCGTCATTGCTGTCTCTGAGCACACTGAGGCGCGCCTGGGCAGTTGGCGATAACGGCGCGTGAAACAACAGCACGCAGTGCGATGCCGCGCTGCCACGACCGACCCGGCCTCTGAGCTGATGTAACTGCGCCAGGCCCAGCCGTTCCGGGTTTTCAATGATCATCAGGCTGGCGTTCGGTACATCAACCCCCACTTCGATCACGGTCGTTGCTACCAACAGTTGTAATTCGTTGCGTGCAAAGGCCTGCATCACCGCTTGTTTTTCGCTGCTTTTTAACCGGCCATGGACCAGGCCGATATTGAGTTCCGGCAAGGCTGCAGTCAGTTCGGTGGCGGTGATCTCCGCCGCCTGACATTGCAATGCATCAGATTCGTCAATCAGAGTACAGACCCAATAAGCTTGGCGGCCTTGTTCCTGCACCACTTGTTTGACCCGGCTGACCACTTCGGCCCGACGCGTATCCGGCACAGCCACTGTGGTGACCGGTGTGCGGCCCGGCGGTAGTTCGTCGATGACCGAAGTATCCAGATCGGCATAAGCCGTCATCGCCAGCGTGCGTGGGATCGGTGTCGCGGTCATCACCAGTTGATGGGGCGCAAAGCCCTGCACCGCACCTTTGGCACGCAGCTCCAGCCGCTGGTGCACACCAAACCTATGTTGCTCATCGATGATGGCCAGAGCCAGAGCGGCAAACTGAACTTGCTGCTGAAATAACGCATGGGTGCCAATGACCAGCTGGGCACTGCCGTCGGCAATAGCCGCCAGTTCAGTCTCACGGGCTTTACCTTTGCTTTTGCCACCGAGCCAGGCGATTTGGATCCCCAGCGGTTCCAGCCAGCGCCGGAAAGTGGCGGCATGTTGTTCGGCCAGCAGTTCGGTCGGCGCCATCAAGGCAACCTGAAAGCCGGCATGGATCACCGGCAAGGCGGATAAGGCCGCGACCAACGTTTTACCAGAGCCCACATCACCTTGCACCAACCGCAGCATAGGTTCAGCTTTGGCTAAATCACGCTGAATATCGGCCAGAACCCGTTGTTGCGCACCGGTGGGGCTGAACGGCAGGCTAGCGAGCAATTGCGGCGTATAGCGCGGATCTGCGCCTATCGCGCGGGCGGCCTGACCACGCGACTGACTTCTGATCTGCAGCATGCTGAGTTGCTGCGCGACCAGTTCTTCAAAAATCAGGCGTTGCTGGGCCGGATGCTGGCCAAGCTCAAGTAATTGTAACGAGGCATCTGGTGGGGGCCGGTGCAGGTAGAACAAAGCATCGCTGAGGCTCCAGGCCTGCCAGTGGCCGGCCTGCTGACTTTGCATCGCAAACAATGGTGCCAGATATTCTTCCGGCGCAGCGCGGCGTAGTTCGACTAACGCCTGTTCCGTCAGCGTGCGCCAGCTGCCCTGTTTCAGTCCTTCCGTGGTCGGATATACCGGCGTCAGCGTTTCCGCCAGTTCAGGGCCGGCCTCATCTTTAATCACTTTGTATTCGGGGTGCAGCATCTCGACGCCGCGCATGCCTCGTTTGATTTCGCCGAAACAGCGCAGCACCACACCGGGTTCGACGGCATTTTTCTGCGCCGCGCTGAAATGGAAAAATCGCAGCGTGATGGTGCCGCTACCGTCGCGCAGCACCACGACCCAGCTGCGCCTTTTGCCAAAGGTGATCTCACTGCTTTGCACCACGCCCTGCACGCTGACTTGCTGGGCCGGCCAGGTGTCCGCGATTGGACAGACGCGGGTGCGGTCTTCATAACGCAATGGCAGGTGGAACAAAATATCCTGTACTGAACGCAGGCCTAGTTTTTCCAGCAAAGCGGCAGTTTTGGCACCAACACCTTTGAGGTGCACAATGGCAAGATTAGCGAGGGAGGTCCGGCTCAAATTCAGTCAGGTCCGCAGACAGTCATGTGGCGCATCATAACGGAAAACCAGGTTGATTTGCTGGGCATCGCGTGGACTTCAATAAAAATGGGTTTTTTTCGCGTCGACCATTTTCTGCAGTTCGGCACTAATCACCGGCCACAGGTCACGATGCGGACTGAGCCGCGACATCGCGAGATAACTTTGTTGCCCGGGATCTGATGGCAATTGCCAGTCGTTTAATTTAACAGTTTTAAAGCGCGGATTTTTCTGCAACTCGAGGGCGGTGTAGTGCAAAGGTCCGGCGTACAATTCGGCTTGTTGGTACAGCAGCAGTGCCAGCGCGCTTTCCAGATCCTTCCCCCAGACCACCTGCATCTGCAGATCCTGTAATAGTTTCATGAATGAAGGCGGGTAAACCCGATCTTTCGTCAGCACAACGACCCTGCCACGCAGGTCTTGTTGATTTTGCAGCTGCGGGCTGTGTGGTGCGACAAAAAAACTGTTCATCCGCACTTCATCAAAAGGCGCCATCAAATACACTGCATCGCGCGCCTCGGTGAACACCAGCCCCATCATCAAATCAGTTTTGCCTTGTTCCAGTAACTTCAGGCAACGGCTGCTTGGCGTGGGCGGACTGAACGTCAGGGTAAATCCGCTGGCAGTGGCCAGTTCCTGCATCATATCGACCATCGGTCCTGATGGAGTTTTTCCGGGTAAATAACTGTGGCGGGGCGGCAAGTGGTGCAGGCACCATTGCAAAACAGGTTTAGTGCGGTCTGCGGCTTTGGCTGCATCATCGGTGGCGCTGACGGGCAGGTGGCTGCCGAGCAATAACAGTGCAATTAAGCCAAACCGTACCGACATCTGCAACTCCCTGTGGCCGAGGCCTGAGTTTAGTTACCAACCAATATAGATAAATCGGTCTGAGCAGCATCCGGTGCATATAAACGGCTGACAGTTCCATCTGCCATCATTTCAGCGATTGTGCGTTCAATCACGCCAGCCAGATTCGCGTGACGGCTCGAGCGTGAAAATCCAATATAGATAAACTGCGGTGTCGCCGTTTTCAGCATCAGCGGAGCGCGTTTAAATTTCTGATGTAACCTGGGCGTGTTGTACAGATAATCCAGCGAACTGAAACGCGGCACTATCAGACCATCCACCCGGCCTTTGGCTAACACATCAAAACCTGCTGCGATGCTGGCGACTTCGACCTGCCGATTTGGCCCCAGATGACGGATCAGCGTCATCAGATCCGGATGATAGGCGTAGTTTCGCACTGTCGCCAGCGTCAGATGTTCAAGTTGACTGAGCTGATTGATGGTGCGTGGATCGTCTCCACGCTGGTACAACGACTCCGGAATACGTTCGCTGTAAGGAAACATCTGCATCAGTGCCTGACGTTCCGGCGTATTGTTCAGATTGGTCATCAGATCGGCTTCGCCGCTCGCCATCTGGCGGAAACAGCGGGCGACCGGCGTACGCGGGCTAAATTTGATAGTAAACCCGGCCCGACGGGCCAGTTCCTGCATCAGATCAACAGAAGCGCCGACCGGGCGGTCAGGGCGCTGGAATTCGTGGAAGCGCGGGAAATGGTCCAGACACCAGTACAGCACAGGTTTGTCATCTGCTGCTTGGGCAGCCGATGATAGCAGGACCGCGATAAAGACCAGTGGCTGTAGCAGCCAGCGGTACAGACTGCTTAATTGGTTGATGGCAGCTCCATCACACCGTCAATTTCAATCTGGGCAGCGCGTGGCAGGGCGCTGACCTGTACTGCAGCGCGGGCCGGATATGGCTGGCTATAGTATTGCGCCATGATTTCGTTGACGGTGGCAAATTTGCTGAGGTCGGTCAGGAAGATATTCACTTTGACCATATCATTGATGCTGCCACCGGCGGCATCGCAGACCGCAGCCAGATTTTTAAACACCTGATGCGCCTGCTCGGCAAAATCTTCCGACACCAGCTGCATTGTCGCAGGAACCAGCGGGATTTGACCGCTCAGATAGACCGTCGTACCAATCTTGACCGCCTGAGAATAAGTGCCGATCGCGGCAGGGGCCTGGGCAGTGCTGATAATGACTTTGGACATCGTAGTTACTTCCTTCTGTATACTTTAATCACATCCGGCGTGACCCGGATTTTACGCATAACATTGGCCAGATGAATACGGTCGCGTACCGATAAAGTGATTTTTATCACGTAATCGCCGGAATCGCGATCGTCGGTCGCTAAATCCTGAATATTGGAGTCCTGCGACGCAATCACTGTGGTCAGTTTGGCCAGCATGCCTTGTTTATTTACGATAAATACGCGGATATCGACCAGAAATTGTTTATCACCGGTTTTGTCCCATTTCACCGGGAAATATTTGCCCGGCTCTTTTTCCCAGCCGCGGATATTGCGGCACTCGGCACGGTGCACGTTCAGGCCCTTACCCGGAGACGCACTGGCGGCGATTGGGTCGCCCGGAATAGGCCGGCAACATTTGGCAAAGGTGGTCAGTAACCCTTCCGAGCCGACAATAACGGCCTTGACTCTGGACGGCAGGCTGCCATCAGCCGGTGTCTGTGCGACGCTGCTGGCTTCATCAAATTCGCCGAGCAACCGGCGCGCCACGGCGATCGGCAACTGGTTGCCCAGGCCAATATCCGCATATAACTCGTCGAGGGTTTTTTTCGTCGTATGTGCCAGTACCCGATCGACCCGCTCCGGCGCAATGGTTTCAATTTTCACTTCACCCAGAGCCGAACCGAGCAGGCGTTTACCCAGCGCCACAGCTTCGCTTTGTTGCTGTTTTTTCAGGAAATTACGGATGCCCATAATGGCGCGGCTGGTCACGACGTAGTTCAGCCAGCTGGCATTGGGTTTGCCACCCGGACTGGTAATGATCTCAACGGTCTGGCCGGTTTCCAGCGCTTTGGTCAGCGGGTAAGGTTTGCGGTCGACGCGCACGCCAACACAGCGGTTACCAATATCGGTATGCACGGCATAGGCAAAATCAACGGCGTTGGCGCCAATCGGTAATTCGACAATTTTGCCCTTAGGCGTAAAGACATACAGCTCATCCGGGTACAGTTCTGTTTTGACGTTTTCGACAAAATCGTAGCTGTTGCCGGCGCTTTGCTGAATTTCCAGCAGGCTTTGCATCCAGCGGCGGGCGCGGATTTGCGCGGCACTGTCGCCTTGTTCGCCGGACTTTTTGTATTTCCAGTGCGCAGCGATGCCGTTGTCGGCCATCTCATCCATATCACGGGTGCGCATCTGGATCTCGACCGGAATGCCATGCGGGCCCACCAGCGAAGTATGCAGCGACTGATAGCCGTTTTGTTTCGGGATGGCGATGTAATCTTTAAAGCGGATCTCAATCGGCTTGTACAGGTTGTGCACGACCCCCAGCACGCGATAACAGGAATCGACACTGTCGACGATGACGCGGAAGCCGTAAATGTCCATTACATCGTTGAACATCAGCTCTTTGCTTTTCATCTTGCGGTAGATGCTGTACAGGTGTTTTTCCCGGCCTGTGACATCAGCACTGATGCCGGCGTCGCGAATGCGGGCAGAGATTTCATTTTGAATTTTATCGATGATTTCGCTGCGATTGCCACGTGCCTGTTTGACTGCAGTTTCCAGTGCGCGGTAACGCATCGGATATAAGGCGCGAAAACCCCAGTCTTCCAGTTCATTTTTGATGTTGTGAATACCGAGGCGATTGGCGATAGGCGCGTAGAGTTCCAGCGTTTCGCGGGCGATACGGCGGCGTTTCTCTGGTTTTAACGCGCCGATGGTGCGCATATTGTGCGTGCGATCGGCCAGTTTGATCAGGATCACCCGAATGTCCTGCGTCATCGCCAGAAACATTTTCTGCAGGTTGGTGACTTCGAACTCTTTGATATCTTTGAATTTTACTTTATCGAGTTTCGATACACCCTGCACCAGTTCGGCCACAGTGGCGCCAAAACGCTGGTGCAGATCATCATAGTTGAATTCAGTATCTTCGATCACGTCGTGGCACAGGGCGGCCATCAGCGTTTCGTGGTCCATCCGCATGTCAGCCAGAATGCTGGTCACGGCCACCGGGTGGGTAATATAAGGTTCACCACTGGAGCGGAACTGCGGGGCGTGGGCATCGCGCGCAAGCATGTAGGCCTGTTGCACCAGGGCAACCTGCTCAGGCGGCAAGTACGCACTGATCTGTTGTTTCAGACCTTCGAATAAATACACAGTGATGAGACTCCGGATCCGGATATCAGGGCAATATCCGCTTACAAGCTCAAATATACGTGGATTTTAAAGGCTTGCCAACGGGAGGCCCCGTTGGCACACGGCTTTAGATCAGCAGAACTTAGTGATCTGAACCGATGATGGCAGCAACAGCAGCCATTTCTGAAGCTTCTTGTTGCAGTTGATCGCGACGTTCCTGTTGGTCCAGGATGTCAGCAGTGATCAGGCCTTTTTCGATTTCGCGCAACGCAACTACGGTGCATTTGTCGTTTTCGATGTCGACCATTGCTTCTTTGCCTTCTACCGAGAGCTGACGTGCGCGGCGTGAAGCGACCAGGATCAGGTCAAAACGATTACCAATTTTATTTACTGCATCTTCGACTGTTACGCGCGCCATTTTGCACTCCGGGATAAGACTGATTCGTTCAAAGCCGGTTAGTGTACGCTATTTTGCCGATGTAGCCAACAGGCTGGCAAACAAGGCTGGTTGCTTCTGTTGTTGCTTGGCGAGCGTCAGGCGCTGGCTGAGCACCACAGCGGCAAACTGCTGCAGACACTGCTGAAAGTCATCATTGATTAAAACATAATCATATTCAGTGACATGGCTGATCTCGCTTTGGGCCTGCGCCATCCGCTTGGCGATAATTTCCGCGCTGTCGGTGCCGCGGTTATTCAGGCGTTTTTCCAGTTCAGCCACGCTCGGCGGCAGAATAAACACCGATAACACACCTGGCACTTGTGGCCGGATCTGCTGCGCGCCTTGCCAGTCGATATCCAGGAACACATCGCGACCTTTAGCCAGCTCGGTTTCGATAGCACGGCGCGAAGTACCATAAAAATTACCGAATACTTCGGCCCATTCCAGAAAAACACCATCGGCAATCAACTGTTTGAACTGTTCAACACTGACAAAATGATAATGCACCCCATCGGTTTCGCCCGGTCTGGGGGCCCGGGTCGTGTGGGACACACTGAGTTGCATGTCCTGATGTTGTGCCAGTAACGCATTGATCAGGCTGGATTTGCCGGCACCGCTTGGCGCAGACAGAATAAACAGGTTGCCGGGTAAGTGTTGCATGCGGGAATTCTCTGAAAAGGTGCTCTGCCAACAAAAACCGCAGTGTACGCAGAACTGCCGCCTGCTGCAATTACTGCACAGAGCGGCGACAACGCGCTGAAGGTCGTGGCAGTGCCGGTTTAACCGGCTTTTTTGGCAGTGGCTTTGACCGATAGCGTCAGCGCGAAATTCGCCATCGGTTCATCGCCGTGCAGCGATGGGCAGGTCACTGTGATGCTGACCGTTTTATTGATGCGCTGCCCGGTGGCAATGGATTCGTCCATCATGGCGTCGATCAGTGCGCCGTCATTGCTGCGAAACCAGACTTCAGCTTCCGGTCGTTTTAAAAATTCGCCTTTCACGTCTTTAAAAGCAAAATTGGCGTTGATGCCGCGTTCCCGCGCTTTGCTGAATACCAGAAAAGCGCCGGCTAAATCGGCGCCAATGGCCAACGCGCCAAAATAGATACTGCCCAGATGGTTCTTGGTGCGCCAGTTGTGCGGCATGCTGACCGCCAGATGGTTATCCGACATCTCGCGGATCGTCGGGCTGCAAAAACCGATCAGCGGGATATACCGCAGTCCGAACCAGAACAACATGCGCTGGGCTTGTTTAATAGTGACTTTCATCACAACTCCGCAAAGAAAATACCGGTCCACAGCATATCTGACTGTCACTGGTCAGACAAGTCATGGTCTGTGTATGCCGTTGGCCGGTCCGGCATATTGTTGTTCAAATTGTTGCTGTGCTTGCTGGCGTTGTTCGACACATTGGCGGATCCGCGCGGTTTCGCGCACGCCATAACAATAAAAAGGCGCCTGGTAAAACATGAGCCAGGCCGTCAGTTTGGCGCCCTGATAAGGCGATTTCACCTGGATCTCTGAGATTTGCAGTCCGGGCGCAGCGGGAGTTTTTGTTGGTGCGCGCATCGGGGCCACTGGCGGACGTTTAGCAGATTCGCGGCGCGCACGCTGCCGGGCCGATGGCGGTGTTTTTTCTGCGGGTTGCTGGCAATGATAGTGTAACTGCAGTTCCAGCTGGGCTTGTTGCCCTTTGATTTTCAGCTCTTGTTTCAACCGGTAGCCGCGGCGTTGCAGCTCACGATTTTGCTCCAGTGCCAGCTGGAGCTGTGCGCACTGAGCGACGTTAAATTGTTCAACCTGTGCCATGGCGGGCGCGGCCACCAGCACGGCGACAGCAAAAAAATGAAAGTTCGGCGTCATCACTGTGTCCTTGTGAGCAGGCGGGCACTCCATGTGCCCGGCAGTTCGCTGCGGATACTCTGATCCGCACGAAGCATAGCGTAGTTAATTAACTGTTAATTTGCATTGGGTGGCAGCATAATTTCTAACGCCTGCAGTTGTTGGTCCAAATCTTCCAGGCTGGCCTGTTGCAGCGATAATCCTTGATGTTCCATCGCCGGCGCCGGCAATAATGGCGCGGCGCTCTTCAGGTGCGTCAGGCTGATGCTGGCCGTCAGATAGAGCTGCAACTGGCGCGATAATAGGCTGTGCGGTTGATGGCCGGCGTTAGGATCCAGCCACAGCCGTACCGGCTTTTCCAGCTGTTGTAATACCTGCTGATATTGCAACACTGTGCCGGCATCGATCCGATCATCCAGTCCGCCGGCCCATAAATACAGCGGGCGCTGAATTTGGTCGGCCTGCGTCAGCGGCGCTTCGCGGCGCAATTGTTGTTGCCATGCCGGATCTTGCCAACGCACCCCAAAGTCATTGAGTTCAAGGCCGAGCGGACGTTGTTGCGCGGGCGTAGCGGCTTGCGGCACATAGCGCTGCAGCGTGGCTGCCAGATCGACCGGTGCCGCCAGCGCCAGACCAAAGCGAAACCGTTGCGGCTCTAAACTAAGGCCTTGCAGCGTCAGATAAGCGCCAAATGAATGGCCGATCATCGCTTGTTGCTGCGCATCGCCGATACCGTGCTTGAGCAGCCAGTCCAGGCCGCTGAGGACATCCTGCAACGCCGGATTATGCTGACCAAAATCGCCGCGCGCCAATGTGATAAAACGCCGGCCAAACCCGGTGGAACTGCGGTAATTTGGTTGCAGTACAATAAAACCGTGATTAACCAGCAGTTGCACCAGCGCGTTAAAGTCCGGTCTGCTTTGTTCAAACGGACCGCCATGCGGCAAAGCGATGATTGGCGATTGCGCCAGCGGCCGTCCCGGCGGCAAATAAACATAACCGGGGATCGCCTCACCATCACGGCCCGGCCATACCAGCAGGTGTGCCGGTACCCCGGGCCTTTCCTGGCGTCGTGGTGTCAGCTGCAGCGGCTGTGCCTGTTGCAGTTGGCCTTGCGGGCTGATTTGTACCCGCCAGTGCTGTGGTTGCTGGCGGTCACTGAAGCTGAAACTGACCAGCAAAACCTGGTTTTGTGCCGCCAGTTGCAGCTGCATCGAGCCGGTCGGCGCCAGCGCCTGTACCTGTTGCAATAATTGCTGCCAGGCCGCGGTATGGCCTTCCCAGCGCAGTTGATCGGTCAGCCGGGCGCTGGCCAGCAAGTCACCGCTGGCGCTAAACAGCACATTGCTAAGATCAGGCTGGCGCGCAGTGGCATCGGCTTCTGGTGCGGTTAGCCAAACCGGACGGCCATCGGCGCCCAGCTGCAATAAACTCAGGCCGTCGCGCTGCAGATCGCTGAGCAGCCACCAGTGGCCCGTGTGATTGTGCCGGGCCAGCGGCACACAACGCGCTGGTGCCGGGCACAATAACAACGGTTGAAACTGTTGATTGGCGGTCGGCCTGGTTTGTATTTCGGTATCAAAACGGTTGCCGCTGAACTGCAGCAGGAGCTCGGGTTTGGCCTCACTGTTGAGCCAAAGCTGTTGTAGCGGCCGTGTTTGTTGATGCAGCAACCGCGCGGTGCTTTGTGCATTGACCAGCCAGTACTGGTAGTCAACAGCAGCATGGCTGTCGCGCTGCCACTGCAAAATGCCGCCGTGACTGCTGAGTTGCAGCATCGACACGGCTGATTTGCCGGGTAATTGTTTCGAACCGGGCAGGGCAAAACCCGGTTGCCACAGGGTCCGCAGCTGTTTTCGGTTCAGATCCAGATACTGCAGCTGATCGGCAGCGCCGAGCCACACGCCTTGTTGGTCATTGCTGAATACCAGCAATGGCGGCGGGGGTTGGCGTTGTTTCAACAGCACCTGTTCCTCGCCGTCGCCACGGCTGCGACATAACCAGTAACTAAAGCCTTGCTGGCGCCAATACAACAGCCATTGGCCGTCCGGCGACAGTAGCGGTTTAGTTAAGCGGAGATCGCTGAATTGCTCGGGCTGAAAAAAATACGCCAGTGGATAGACCGGCAGTGCTTGTTGTTGCTCGGTTTGTTGTTGCAATAAACCGAGCTCGGTAAGGGTGGTGCGGGGTAGCGGCGACGGCGCTTGCACTAACGGTTGTTCCGCTGACAACTCTGCCGCTGACAACGCGCCGGCGGCAAACAACAAGCCCGCCAACGTGCAGCGCCGCAGGGCTCGGCTAATTGGTTTCGACGGCATGACCATCCGGCCAGTAACGCAGCTCGGCTTCGAGGCAAAGCCGTTGGCCCTCATACAGGTGATATAAACCGTCTGAGATCTGGCATAACTGCAACAACGAACCCGGATATACCGGTTTGCGAAAGCGTAAGGTCAGGCGCTGCAGCGGTTGTGGCAGGCTTTGACACAACAACGCCGCGCTCGCCATGCCATGTAAAATCGGCTGGCGTTGGCCAAATAACCGTGCGGACCAGTGCCACAAATGGATCGGATTAAAATCACCGGATAAGTGGGCATAACGGCGTGCCGCATCCGGTTGGGTCTGGATCTGTGCCAGCACGCTGTGGTGCTGCTCTGTCGTCGGTAGTGCGGCCGTTATTGCGACAGGCGCAGCGCTACGAGGGATTTTCTTTAACAGATAGCCGCTGCTGGCGCGCAGCACCTGTTGCCCTTGTTGCCAGAATTGTTGTTCAACGCGCAAATACTGGCCTTTGTCGTCGGTCTCAGTGCGCAGTGCCGTGTGGATCTGCACAGGGCCACCACTGCAAAGCTGCTGCGGAGTTTGGGGCTGGAGCGCTTCCAGCTGGTTATCGATATGGATCAAGCCGGCGACCCGCAGCCCGCGGCATTGCAACATACTGGCAAGCTGCGCCCGTTGCAGCAGCGGGTAATAAAAACACAAGGGGACCGCTTCAGGCGCAAAGGCGAAATGCTGCTGGTAGGCACTGATGGCGGCTGCTGCAGGTGCAGATAGCTGATGCCGGAACTGCCGCGTGCTGGCGCCAAAATCCCGCTGCGGACGCAACAGACTGAAGCCGGCCCGGCACAATAAGGGCCATAACGGGCCTGATAACGGCTGCAGCCTGACAGTGTTTTCCTGCATCACATCCCCAAAAATATCTTACAGTAAAGCGAGCTTATCAGAGCTCGGCCGGAGCGCCCAGCCGGGCCAATGATGATTTGCTTACAATTCAGCGACTGACAACTTGTCGCTTTTAGCTTGTGATGGTGGCGTATTGTTATGACACAGGATCAGCAATGTTCAGAACTAGGTTCAGCACTTTATTCAGAAACAGTGACGGGGAGCTGCGCAACGGCTGGTGGATCGCGCTGTTTTTCCTGCTGCTGGCTGCCGGCGTGTTGCTAACGCTGGCGCGGCAGCGCTGCGGCCTGAAGCACCGCAGCTGCCAGGGGCTGTTATTTTTT